>NZ_NCKP01000130.1:0-1899 GCF_002282795.1 Thiomonas sp. 13-64-67 | reverse complement strand
TTGCCGAAGGTGCGACGACCTTCGAGAATGCCGGCATGCAAGACGCCGAGGTCGTTTTCCAGCAGGATCATGGCAGCGGCCTGCTTGGCCACGTCTACCGCACTGTCCACCGAGATCCCGATATCGGCCGTATGCAGCGAGGGCGCATCGTTGATGCCATCGCCCAAATAGCCGACGACGTGGCCGCGCGCCTTCAATGCCAGCAGGATGCGGTTTTTCTGCGCCGGATTGGCGCGGCAGAAGAGATTGACGTCGGCCACACGCGCGCGCAGCGCGTCGTCATTCATGGCCGCGATCTCCTTGCCGGTCAGCACGCCGTGGATCGGCACGCCCAATTGCATACAGATATGGCGCGTGACCCGTTCGTTGTCGCCGGTGACGATTTTCACGGCGACGCCGCTGGCCGCCATCGCGGCCAGCGCCTCCCCGGCGCTCGCCTTTGGCGGATCGAGAAACGCCGCAAAACCTGCGAAGATGAGCGCCGACTCGTCCGTGACCACCGCATGCGGATGGTCAGGCGGCATGTCGCGCCAGGCGATGGCCAGCACGCGCAATCCCTCCTCGCCCAGGCTGTCGAAAAGCGCGGTGATGCACGCGCGGGCTGCTCCGTCAAGCGGCGCTGCAGAGCCGTCTTCCTGCTCATATCGGGTGCACAGGCCGAGAATGTCTTCCGGCGCGCCTTTCACCACCAGAAGACGTCTGCCCTGTCTTTCCACCAGGACGGAAACGCGCCGCCGTTCGAAATCGAACGGCACTTCGTCGAGCTTGTTCCAGCCGGAGGCGTCGATCTCGTCGTGCTGCAGGATGGCGTCGTCGAGCGGGCTTTTCAGGCCGCTCTCGAAATGGCTGTTGAGATAGGCCAGTTCCAGCACGTGCGCGCTGTCGCGGCTCTGCGCATCGATGTGGCGCTCCAGGCGGATTTTCGCCTCGGTCAGGGTGCCGGTCTTGTCGGTGCACAGCACGTCCATCGACCCCATGTCCTGAATAGCCGACAGGCGCTTGACGATCACCTTCTTGTCCGCCATGCGCAAAGCACCGCGCGCCAGCGTCACCGACACGATCATGGGCAGGAGTTCGGGGGTGAGTCCCACCGCCAGGGCCACGGCGAACAGGAAGGATTCCAGCAGCGGACGATGCAGGGCGATGTTGACCAGCAGCACGAACAACACCATTCCAAAGGTCAGGCGCATGATCAGCAGGCCGAACTGGCGCGTGCCCCGCTCGAACGCGGTTGCCGGCGGCTGTTTTTCCAGGGACGTGGCAATCTGTCCCAGTGCGGTCAGCGGCCCGGTGCGCAGGATGAGCACGTGCGCCGAGCCGCTCACCACGGAACTGCCCATGAACGCGGCGTTGGGCGCATCGGCGTCCCAGGTGTGTGCTTCGAGAGTCGGGCCCAGGCGCTTTTCCACCGGATAGGGCTCGCCGGTGAGTTGGGCCTGGTTGACGAAGAAGTCATCGGCCTCCAGCGCCATGCCGTCCGCCGGCACCAGTCTGCCCGCAGAAAGAAGGACGACATCTCCGGGAACCAGCCGGCTCAGCGCAACCTCGCACGGCGTGCCGTCACGCAGCACGGTGGCGACGACCTCGACCTGTGCGGCGAGACGCTGCGCCGCCTGTCCGGCGCGATGTTCCTGGAAAAAATCGAGCGTCACGCTCGCCAGCACGATGAGTCCGATGACACAGGCCCCGGTGGCATCGCCGGTCACCGCGGAAATGCCGCTGGCCGCCAGCAGAATCAGGACGAGCGGGTTGCGCAAACGCGCCAGGAATTCCAGAATGACCAGGCGCTGCCGCTTCGGCCGGATCTGGTTCGGCCCGAACTGATTGAGCCGGGCGGCCGCCTCAGCGCTGCTCAATCCCTGGCCCAAGGAGGCTTGATCGGTCGAGGTCATGTCGAAT
>NZ_NCKP01000129.1:0-2391 GCF_002282795.1 Thiomonas sp. 13-64-67 | reverse complement strand
CGTTTGCTGGCGATGAGGCTGCGGGTCTGCTGCGCGTCGAAGCTCTGCAGATGGGTGTAGCCGTATTCGCGCTGCATATGCTCGGCCCAGGCATGCAGCGCGCGGGCTTTCTTGGGCGTGACTGCTACGCTCATCGCGCCGGGCGTCCAGTCGCAGTCGATGGCGTATTGGGCGATGCGTTCGCGCAGCAGGCGAATGGCGTCGAGCGACATTTCCCAGGCGAAGTGCGCGCTCTTGGCGCCGAGCTGGCGCTCGAACGGCTCCATCTCGCTGGCGTAGCCCGCCAGCGCCTGGCCGCCGTTTCGGCCCGAAGCGCCCCAGCCGATGTGTCGCCCTTCGAGCAACACCACCTGCATGCCGCGCTTGCGCAGTTCCAGCGCGGCCGACAGCCCGGCCAGACCCCCGCCGACGATGCATACATCCGCCTGCACCTCGCCCTGCAGGGGCGCGTGGCGCGGCGCGGCATGCGCGGAGTCGATGCGCGGAGTCGACGTAGTACGAGTTCTCGATCAGGCGCTGCGCCTGTTGTTCCAGCCGCATCATGCGCGGGATCCTTCCGGGTCAGGGGGAGACAGTTTTTTCTGAAGCGAGTCGCGCGCACAGATAAGTCCAGACGCACAGCGCGGCGATGTTGGAGGTGAGTTCGGCGTGGTCGTAGGGCGGCGACACCTCCACGCAGTCCATGCCGACAAAGGGCAGCTGCATGGCGCACAACTCTTCCAGCAGCGACAGCACTTGCGCGCTGCTCAAGCCGCCGGGCTCGGGCGTGCCGGTGCCGGGGGCGAAGGCGGGGTCGAGACAGTCGATGTCGAGCGTGACATACACCGGGGCGTTGCTCGCGGCCAATCGGGCGCGGATGTCGGCGGTGATCGGTGCAAGCTGCGACGGACTCTCCAGGCCGCGCAGCTCGCGCGCGGTGATCACCCGGCCACCGATGGCGTTGACGTATTCACGCGCCTCGCGCTCGGCGGCCGAGCGTATGCCCACCTGCACGAAGCTCTGCGGCACCACCAGCCCTTCCTGCACCGCCTCGTAAACCCAGGTACCGTGCCCCGATGGCTCACCGAAGTGGTCGGTCCAGGTGTCGCAATGCGCATCGAAATGCAGCACCGCCAGCGGCTGGCCATGCAACGCGCGCAAAGCCCGCAGCAAAGACAAGGTGATGGAATGATCGCCACCCAGCCACACCATGTGCTGATGCGCCAAGAGTGTTCGCGCCTGGGCTTCGAGCGCGGCGCGCATCGTCTCCAGGCTGGTGTTGGGCAGATACAGATCGCCGTGATCGCACAGGTCGGCGGTAGGCGAAAGATCGAAAAACGGGTGCGTCGCATCGCACAGCATCTGGCTGGCCTGGCGGATGGCGTTCGGCCCGAATCGGGCACCGGGGCGGTTGGTCACCGCCCCGTCCCAGGCCACACCGGCCACGCCGAAGCGGGGCGTCGGCGCATTCTCGGCGCTGGCTGCTGCGCCGAGAAACCGTTGCTGTGACAGATAGGCAAAAGCGTGTTGAACCATATTTTTCGAATAAGTGAACGGACTGCGAAGTTCAGTCCACGCCAATGAAGCCCTGCAAGCGGTCTGAACCATATCGACATTTTTTCAGGAACGATAGAACCACTTCGCCCACCGCGCGCGGGGCCATTTCGGGGCTTGCCAGACGCTCACAGGCTTGGCGATACTGCGCGGCGGCCGCTTTCCATCGCGCCCTCCATTGCACATTTTCCAGCGCCCACCGTCATGAGCCCCACAAGCCTTCCCGCCGACCGCGTTGCCCGCTTTCACGCGATCGAGGCCGCCCGCTTCCTGGCCGCGCATCCGCGCTGCGTCGCGCTGCACCAGCAGGCGCAGCGCCACTTTCTGTTCGGCGTGCCCCTGCACTGGATGGCCGATGCGCCCTCGCCCGTGCCGCTCTATGTGGACAAGGCGCAGGGCGCCCGATTGTTCGATGTGGACGGCCACACCATCATCGACTTTTGTCTGGGCGATACCGGCGCCATGTTCGGCCACAGCCCCGCAGCCATCGCCCGCACCCTGGCGGAGCACGGCGCGTTTGGTGCCACCACCATGTTGCCGTCCACGGTCGCGCTTGAAGTCGCTGACCTGCTGGAGCAGCGCTTCGGCCTGCCGATGTGGCAGTTCACCGCCACGGCCAGCGATGCCAACCGCTTCGTGCTGCGCTGGGCGCGCGCACTCACCGGGCGCCAGCACATCGTGGTGTTCAACGGCTGCTATCACGGCACGGTCGACGATGTGTTCGTCGATCTCGACGCGCAGGGGGCCGCCCACACCCGTCCCAGCCTGCTGGGTCAGGTCCACGACCTCACCACCACCACCCGCGTGGTCGAGTTCAACGACCTCGACGGCCTGCGGGCCGCGCTGGCCGCAGGCGAC
>NZ_NCKP01000004.1:0-72415 GCF_002282795.1 Thiomonas sp. 13-64-67 | reverse complement strand
GGGCATCGGCGACAGCCTGATCTACTTCGTCGATTGCTGGCGCGGCAAGGATGGGCGCAACGGCGGCATCGGCGACATCTCGATCTACGACGTGGACTTTGAGCCAGTGAACGATGCTGCGGCGGAGCACGTGGGCGCCGGCCTGACCACCATCGACCACCTCACCCACAACGTGCACCGCGGCCGCATGGGCGAATGGGCGGATTTCTACACCCGGCTGTTCAACTTCCGCGAGATCCGCTACTTCGATATCGAGGGCCAGGTGACCGGGGTGAAGAGCAAGGCCATGACCAGCCCCTGCGGCAAGATCCGCATTCCCATCAACGAGGAAGGGCAGGAAAAAGCCGGGCAGATTCAGGAGTATCTCGACCTCTATCATGGCGAGGGCATCCAGCACATTGCGCTGGCCACCGACGACATCTTCGCCACGGTGGAAGGCCTGCGCCGCGCCGGGGTGGAGTTTCTCGGCACGCCCGACACGTACTACGAACTGCTCGACAAACGCCTGCCCGGTCACGGTGAAGCGGTGGAGCGCCTGCGCGCCGATCGCATCCTGCTCGACGGCACGACGCAACCTGAAAAACGCCTCCTGCTGCAGATCTTCACCCAGACCGTCATCGGCCCGATCTTTTTCGAGATCATCCAACGCAAAGGCGACCAGGGCTTCGGCGAGGGCAACTTCAAGGCGCTGTTCGAAAGCATCGAACTCGACCAGATGCGCCGCGGCGTGCTGGAAACTCAGAACGCCTGAGGATGGGGGCGATCATGTCCAGCGTTCCGGTGACTTACGGCGAGGCCAGCATCACCCCGCGTGGTGACTACGCGCATTGCGATGCCGACTACACCTGCGCGCAGCAATGGGCGCGCTACACCCCGCGAGAGCACGAGTTGTTTGAGCGGCTCTATTCGCGGCAGATGGCGCTGTTGCCGGGGCGGGCTTGCGAGGAATTTGTGCGGGCTTTGCCGCATCTGCAGGCGCGCAGCAGCATTCCGCGTTTTGACGACATCAACGTCCGCCTGAAGGCGGCGACAGGTTGGGAGATCGTGGCCGTGCCGGGGCTGATTCCCGAAGCGGCGTTTTTCAGCCTGCTGGCGGCGAGGCGTTTTCCGGTGACGGTGTGGTTGCGCAAGCCAGAGGAGTTCGACTACATCGTCGAGCCCGATCTGTTTCACGATCTGTTCGGCCATGTGCCGCTGTTGTTCGAGCCCCGGTTTGCCGACTATATGCAGGCGTTCGGTGCGGGCGGGCTCAAGGCTCAGGGGCAGCACGCGCTGCAGTTTCTGGCACGGCTTTACTGGTACACGGTGGAGTTCGGCCTGATTCGTACACCGCAAGGGTTGCGGATTTATGGTGCGGGCATTCTGTCGTCGGGTGGCGAGGTGGAACACAGCCTCCACAGTCCGCAAGCGCGGCGCGTGCGCTTCGATCTGCTGCGGCTGCTGCGTAGCCGCTATCGCATCGATTCGTATCAGGCGACCTATTTCATCATCGACAACTTCCAGCAATTGTTCGATGCGACGGCGCCCGACTTCACCCCGCTCTACGACCAAGCAGCCGCGTTGCCGGAGATCGAGGCTGGGGCGCTGCTGCCCGACGAGGTGGACGAAAAGGTCAGCGCCGAATCGGTCTGAGACGGTCGGGCAGGAGGGTCTATTCGGCGTCGGGCTGACGCGCAGGCGCGGCGCGCGCGAAGGCGTCCAACTCTTCGCACTCCGCGCAGATGCGCTCCACGGTGGTCAGTCCCGCCAGGCTGCAGCCAAAGCGGCGGGCATTGAACACCTGCGGGACGAGGCAGCACTCAGCCAGGGTGGGCGTATCGCCGTGGCAAAAGCGGCCGGTGCGCGGGTCGTCGGACAGCATCTTTTCGACGGCCTGCAGCCCGCGTTCGACCCAGTGGCAGTACCACGCAGCCTTCTGCGCCTCGCTCAGATCGAACGTCAGTGTCAGCTGCTGCAGCACGCGCAGATTGTTGATGGGATGAATGTCGCAGGCGATGGTCTGGGCGATGGCGCGAATGCGCGCGCGGTCTGCCGCCGATCCCGGCAGCAGCGGCGGGCTCGGGTGGGTTTCGTCCAGATACTCGATGATGGCCAGGGACTGGTTCAGGATCTGGCCGTCATCGTCCAGAGTGGGCACGGTTTCGTTGGGGTTGATCGCGGCATAGCCAGCGGCGTGTTGCTGGCCGCCGTCACGCAGCAGATGCACAGGCACCGATTCGAAGGCCAGCCCCTTGAGGTGCAGCGCAATGCGAACCCGATAGGCGGCAGAACTGCGGAAGTAGGTGTAGAGCTTCATCGGTCTCATTCCGGCAGCGCCTGCACGCGGTTGCGGATGCTGCCGAACAGGTTTCGCCCTTGGTCATCGTGCATGCTGATTTCCACCCCATCTCCATCGCGCAGGAAGGGCGTGACGGCCTCGCCCTGCTCGATGGTCTCGTAGGTGCGCACTTCTGCGATGCAGGCATAGCCCACGCCGCCGTGCTCGACCTTGGAGCCCCACAGCCCGCCCTGCTTGTTCGACACCGTGCCCGAGCCGATGATCGTCCCCGCCGCTAGTCGGCGGGTCTTGGCCGCATGAGCGATGAGTTGGGCGAAGTCGAAGGTCATGTCCACCCCGGCATTCGGGTGACCGAAGCGCTGGCCGTTGACCTCCACCCGCAGCGGCAGATGCAGCTTGTGGTCGTGCCACGCCGCGCCGAGTTCGTCGGGCGTGAGCGCCACCGGGCTGAACGCCGACGCGGGTTTGCTCTGGAAGAAGCCAAAGCCCTTGGCCAGTTCCGCCGGAATGAGATGGCGCAGCGAGACGTCGTTGACCAGCAGCACCAGACGGATGGCCTGCGCCGCCTGCGCGGGCGTGGCGCCCAGCGGCACCTCCCCGGTGATGACGGCCACCTCGGCCTCGAAGTCGATGCCCCAGCTCTCCTTGGCCACGATAGGGTCGCAGGGGCCGATGAAGCTGTCGGAGCCGCCCTGATACATCAACGGGTCGGTGTAGAAGGTGGCGGGCACGTCGGCCTTGCGTGCCTTGCGTACCAGCTCGACATGGTTGATGTAGGCCGAACCGTCGGCCCACTGGTAGGCACGGGGCAGGGGCGAGTGGCAGGCGGTGGCGTCGAAGGGCTGGACGTGCTTGGCTGTTCCGGCTTGCAGGGCCAGCGCAGCGTCCTGCAGCATCGGGGCGCGGCGCGCCCAGTCGTCGAGCGCGGCCTGCAGGGTCGGGGCGATGTCGGGTACGGGCTGGCAGAGCGTCAGGGTATCGTTGACCACGACGAGTTGGCCGTCCGGGGTCGTGGTCTTCAGCGTGGCCAGCCTCACTGGAACATCTCCTTGTAGCGGCCGTCATGCATCCAGGCGGCTTGCTTGGGGGCTTTGCGGGTCTGGCTCCATTCTTCGAGCATGTCCCACTTCACGGCGTCGAGCGCAGCCAGCATTTTGGGGCTGGCGGTATTGCAGGCCAGTTCCAGGCGGTGGCCGTTGGGGTCGAAGAAGTAGATGGACTGGAACAGCGCGTGGTCGGTCGGGCCGAGCACGTCGATGCCAGCGTCCTGCAGGCGCTTCTTGGCAGCGAGGAGTTCGTCCATCGAGCCGACCTCCAGCGCGAGGTGCTGGGTCCAGACGGGGGTGTTGGGGTCGCGTCCCATCTCGGGCTGCGTGGGCAGCTCGAAGAAGGCCAGGATATTGCCCTGGCCCGCGTCGATAAAGATGTGCATGTAGGGATCGGCTTCGCCTGTGGAGGGCACGGTGTCTTCGGCGATGCACAGCACCAGTTTCATGTCCAGATGCTGCTCGTACCAGCGCGCGGTCTGCAGCGCGTCTTTGCAGCGGTAGGCAACATGATGGATCTTTTGGACCAGCATGATGAGTCTCCTGTTTTGTTAACTTTGAAACTCTAGTCCCAAAACAGTCGGTTTGCAGGCCCGCGGGAGACTACTGCAGCATGAAGGTCTGATACTCCAGCTTGCGGAACAGGCGCTGCAGCAACATCATGCCCAGCATCAGCGTGAGGAGCAGGGCCACGCCGAAGCCGTAGCCGAAGAAGGCCGGGCCAAGGTGGATGGAGAGCATGCTCAGCGCAAAGTTCAGCACGGTGAGCGTGGCCGTGATGACCACCACATCGCGTCTGCGGTCGAGGTAATAGAACACGTTGAGCACGGCCAGCAGCATCACCTGGAAGCTCGCCGCCACAGCCTGCACCAGGAACAGCGGGATGTACAGGCTGCTGATGCCGATCCACGAAAACAGCGCCGGCACGAAGGTGTAGACCGCCAACAACGTAAGCGCCTGCACCTTCAGAATTTGATAAAGCCCCTCGCGCACCACGCCCTGCATGCCGTCGTGATAGCGGGCGATGTCTTGCAGCGCGCCGCCTTCGCGCACGGCGGTGTAGAACTTGTCGTACCACTCGACGAAGTCGGTCTCGAACTTCACCAGAAAAATGCCCATGCCCGGGATGACGCACAGGTAGGCGAGAAACACCGGCAGGTCGTAAATGGTGGAAGCGCGCAGCGGCCCGATGACCGGGGTGGACGTGCCGGTGGTGAACCAGAAGGTGAGCTTGTCCGCCCACACGCCCAAGTTGTAAAGCACCCCGCCCGCGATGAGCGAGAGATACATCTGCCGCGGGCGGAAGCAGGCCAGCGTGATGGGGCGAACCACGGGAAAGTTGCGTAGCACCAGCCACAGCATCAGCACCCACATGACAAACTGCCCGCCGATAAACCCGAGCAGCAAGCCGTCGAGCCCCCAGGGGCGGGCGAAGTACGACAGCAGCACCGAGATGCCGTAGCCCAGCGCATACAGGCCGACGATGGCGCGGTACTGCTTCAGGCCCGAGAGGAACACCGTCGTGATCCAGAGGTTCGAGAGCAGTGTGAGCCCGACCACGATGAGCACCCGGTATAGATTGCCCACGCCGTTGAAGCCCAGCAGCGCCACCAGCCAGCCCAAGGCGCCGCTCACTGCCGTGGTCACGAGCACCACGCCGAAATAGGCCGGAGCGATGTCGTCCTTGCGCTTCTCGAACAGTCGGTCGGCCACCCACCGGGTGAAACCCAGTTGCAGCCCGCCGGTGAGAATGAGCGAGGCCATGATGAGATAAGTGACTGTCACCTGGAACTGGGTGATGAGTGTGTCGGGCGTGACCACGCCGAGCGACAGCACGCCCACCGCGATGAGGCCGATGATGGAAAACACCCACGGCCCGGAGCTGATGATGGACGCATAGGTGTAGGCACGCAGCAGCCCGAGGTAGGACTCGGAGCGCAGCAGTTTGCGCAGTTCGAAGCCGATGCCAGCCATTTATGTTGCCCCCACGTTCGGGCTGCGCCCTCTCTGCCCCCCGAGGGGGCTGCCGCCGTCTTGAGGCGGCTCGGCGACGGCGGCGGGTTCTCTTTCGGTGTGCAGTGCAGTTTGGGGCGCAGCCGCATCGACCGCGAGGGGCGGCTCGTCCAGCGGCGGCTCGCCGCGCAGCCAGGTGGCGACTGCGCCGACTTCATCGCTCAGCCCTGCGTCGCGGGCGGCGCTGCGTTGCAGGGCGTCGTCGTAGACCGCGCGGTAGTTGTCGAACATCATGGGTTGGGTGTAGTAGCGCTCGACCCGGGCGATGCCCGCAGCGCTGGCGGCTTGCCAGCGGGCCGTGTCGCCTAGCAGTTCGGCGCAGGCTTCGCCCAGCGCCTGCGCGTCGGCGATGCCGACCACGGCGCCTGAGGCGCCCAGCGCTTCGTCTTCCGCGCCCAGACCGTAGATGAGCTGACGGCACGAGCCCACGTCGGTAGTGACCGAGGGCACACCCCCGGCATAGCCTTCGAGCATCACCAGCGGCAGCGCCTCGCTGATGGACGACAGCACCACCAGCCCGATCTTGGGCATGAGCTCGGTGAGCTTCTGGAAGCCGAGGAACTTGAGGGTGTCGCCCAGTTGCAGACTCTCGGCGAGATCATGGCACTCGCGGGCATATTCCGGGTGCTCGTCCTCCGGCCCGGCGATCCAGCCTTCGAGCCCAGGCAGGCGGTTGCTGGCCACGCGCACCGCGCGGATGAAGGTCTTGATGTCCTTGATCGGCACCACCCGGCCGATGAGGCACATCACCAGCGGGGGCGAAGCAGGGCGCAAGGCGCGGGTCGCGGCGAAGGGCGGCACGTTGATGCCGTTGGCGATGCAGCTGGTGGTGATGGGGTTGGCGCCGTCGGCGATCTGTCGCAGGCGGTTGGTTTCGTATAGCGCGATGACGGGATCGGCGGCGTCGTAGCACATGCGGCCCAGCGACTCGAACAGACGAATCCAGAGCTGGCGGAAGTAGCCGGCCTCGCCCGCGGTGCGTTCGAGCACCGGGGTGTTGTCGCTGATCCAGTTGGCCGAGAACAGGTCGATGCGCCGTTCCTTGGTGTAGATGCCGTGCTCCGACAGCACCAGCGGCTTGTTGTAGAGCCGCGCGAGCACCGCGCCTAGATACCCGGCGTAGCCGGTGGAGACGGTGTGATAGATGCGGGCGCGTGGCAGTTCGCGGGCCAGCGTCGCCAGCGTCCAGATGGGGGTGTGCATGGTGCGCACCGTCCAGAAGTAATCGACGAAGGACGGATCGGTGCAGCGAAGTTGGTACTGGGCGGTGAGGTAGCCCCACGATTGATGCGAGTGCAGAAAGTAGTGCAGATCAAGCTTGTCCTGCATGGCTTGCAGGCTGGCGCGCAGCACTTCGGCGCGGCTGGCGGCGTCTTGGCCATCGCGAATCAGGGTGTGCAGGTTTTCCACCAGTTCGGCGGTCGCGGCGTCGCCGCGTTCTTCGCGCGCGGCGGGCAGCACCGCGTCGCTGAACAGATAGTGATGGGTGAGCCCGACCACATTGGGCGGCATCTGGTAGCGCGGCTTGCCATAGTCTTCCTCGCGCGAGCCAAGAAACACCAGATGAAAGCGCAGGTGCGGAAATCCGCTGACGATCTGGTGCACCCAGCTCGACACGCCGCCCGAGACATAGGGGTAAGTGCCTTCGAGCAGCAGCATGACGTCGACCTCGAAGGGGGCTTCGCGGCCCTCGGGTTGCGTGTCGGTGAAGTCGGGTTGTGTCATGGGCAGGGAGAAGATCAGCTCAGCAGCAGGCGATCGGCATCGCTCAGCGGGCCGGGCGCCGGGGTGGGCTCGGCAGGGCGTGGCGCACTTCCTGGGCGCTGCACGGCGGGTGTGTCGGAGATGACCGGCTCGCTTCGAGTCGGGGTTTCGGTCTGCCAGACCCGCACCACGGGACGCAGCCGGGGGGCCACCTGCCGAGTGCCCAGCGGTTGCAGCACGCCGGTGATGCGGCCGAATCGCCGCTCAATCCATTCCAGCTCCGCGGCGTAAGGGCGCCACAGCGTCGGGCTGGCGCCTTCCGAGGCGAGATGTTCGAGCACCTCGCGGGCCGCATCGGTCTTGCCCGCGGCCAGAGACAGGCGCAGGAACATCATCTGCAGGCCGGTGTCTTGCGGCAGCGCGTCGCGGGCGATCGTGCAGTAGTGCAAGGCCTGCTGCAAGGCAAAGTCGCGCAGATCGCCTTGGGCCAGGCCCTGATAGATGAACTCCATCTGCAACTCGGCCACGCGCTGCGCAGCACGCGCCAGTGCCGCTCCGGTGGGCGCGGTGTGGCGCACGACTTCGACTTCGCGCAGGGCGTCCTGCAGACTATCGGTAAGTCGCTGCTCCCAGGTGTTGCTGATGCCGTAGGCCAGCAGGCGGATTTCTTCATCGGGGTCGGACAGCAGCTTGCGCAGCACCGGCAGGGTCATGCGCGGCGACATTTCGCGCAGCGCCAGCACCGCGCGAATGCGCTGGGCCTGCGGCTGGCTCTGGTCGCGGGCAATGCGCGCGGTTTGGCCTGCGGGCAAGTCGCGGCGCTGGTCGTCGTCGATATGCGAGACGGAGAACACCTGCAGCGACGGCGCTTCGCGCAGGTGCTCGGTGGCCTGGTGACGCATGGGCAGCCATTGCGCCAGCCGCGCGGCGATCAGCAGTCCGAACACGCCGACGACCGGAAAGAAAAACGCGAGCAAGGTCAAAAGGGTGAGTGACAGCCGCTTGGGTTTGCGCAGATCGGCGGGCAGCAGCGTCCACAGCAGCAGCCCGACCAGCACCGCCGCTGCACCATGCACCGCCCAGAACAGCAGCAGATCCGTGTCGTCGCGGCTGACCAGCAGCCAGGCCGCCACCGTCTCCAGCAGGACGATGAGCGAGCCGAGCTTGTAGAACAGGGGATTCATGAGGTCTTGGTTTCCGCTGCGGCGCTGCTCAGCAGGCGGCGCAACTCCAGGAAGCTGGGGGCGCCCGAGACTTCGAGAAAGTCCAGATCGAAGGCCTGATCGGGGCGCTGGTTGCTGCGGCTGAGAATCTGCACGAGCTGGCTCGCCATGTCGCGGCGGTAATTCGCCAGCCCGCCGGAACTCAACAAGGGCAGGAGCACGATCAGCGCGGGTTTGCCGCCCCGGCCCTTGAGCGTCCAGGTGGAGCTCTCCACCGGCTGCAGACCGGCGAACTCGGCCAGCGCGTCGTCGCTCACACGGCCTTGCCCGCTCCACACCGCACAGTAGCTGCGCAGCTTGAAGTTCTGCCCCAGCTCGCTGAGCTGCGCCCACTCTTGCTGCAGGCCGATGGGCGCCTGCACCCAGGCCGAGCGCACATCTTCCACGCTGAGTTCGAGCTGGCTGAAATCGAGATAGGACGCGCACAGCACCTGCAGGCGCTGCAGATTGTTTTCCTCGAACGACATGAAGGGCATGGTGTGCACCGCCAGCAGGGCATCGACCTCGTCGTATTCGTCCAGCCGCAGCGGGGCGGCGAAGACCCAGGGGTTGCTGCCGTCGGTTTCGTTCAGATGGGCCTGGGCGATGTGCACCGACTGATGCGTTTCCAGAATGCGGTTGATCAGCACCTCGCCGGGATCGAGCGGGGGCAGGGTTTGGCCCAGCGAGGCGGCCAGCCGCCATTGCAGCCCCTGCGGGCCGATTTCGCGCACAAAGATGCCCGCCTCGACCAGGCGGCACGATTGGCTGAGCAGCTGCAGAAAGGCGCGCGGGTCGGGCAGGGGCGCGGGCGTCGGCAGGCCGGGTGTGGCTGCGGGGGCGGCCAGCGCCGGACGGTTGCCCTGGAAGGTGAAGGTTCGGCGCAGGTCGAGCAGGGCGTCGCGCAGGGTCATGGGACGGTCGGTGAGCTCCTGCTCCAGGGTGGACAGTGCTTCCTTGATGACGAACAGGCGGCGTTTGGTGCGCTCCAGCCGCGCCGTCAGGTCTTTGGTGACTTCGCGGTGCAGCACCTGCCGGTTGCGGAAGGCCGCGCCGAACTCGCCCAGAATCAGGGTCATCAGCATGCCGCCGAGAAAGAACTCGGCCGGAAATTCCGCGGCGGGGGCGTTATGGAACAGCGTGGGGGAGAACTTCCAGAACGCCGCGTAAAACCCCACGCCGAACAGCCCATACCCGGCGCCGTAGCGCACCGCGATCAGCCAGGGGCCGAACCAGGCCCAGGGAAAACCGGCGTGGGCGCCCAGCGGATCATCCGGCCTGAGCTTGGCGCCCAGCCACAGCACCAGCACCGGCAGCAGCACGGCTTCGAACATCGCCATCAGCCGCCCCGACTGCGTATTCGGCCGCCAGTAGCGCAGCCATTGCCAGCGCATGCGCGCCGACTCGCTGCGCATGCGGCGGCTGACGCGGGTGGAGAGATTGTCGAGTTTCATGCGGCGGTAAGAAAGACGCTGGGCGTTGAGCGCGTCAGGGCTTGGCGGCGGGTTTTTCGACCGAGGCCGTCACGCGGATGCCGCGCAGCAGCGCTTCGATCTGCGACTGCCCGACCGCGGCCAGCGCCTGATAGCCCCAGCCCGAGCGGCCGCCGCTGGCGCTCCAGACCACCTGGCCTGTCGGCACATCGGTGACTTGCAGCGTGATGCCCACCGCGGGCTCGCTGTCCACCCCGGTTTTGTAACGCCATTCGGTGACCGTGCCGGAGAGCGCATAGCGTGCGCCTTGCTGCTTGGCCCAGGCCAGCGCCTGCGCTGTGGTCACCGCGGGCTCGGCCTCCAGCGGGTTGTCGGTGGATTTGAGCGGATAGACCACCACGTCGCGCAAGCCCTTTTGCTGCAGCAGCGAGACGGTGATGGCCTGCGCCCTGCGCTCGACCAGCGGCAAATCGGTGGCGTTGCTCAGCGGCAGCACGGCGAACTTGGCATCGGCCGGCACCGAGAGCGACTGGCCGGGCAGGGCGGTGACGGCGCAGCCCGCAAGCAGCATCACGGCGGCGCCGGCCAGACCGAGCGCGGCGCGGCGGGCGGGGGAGTGTGGAGTGGGGGATGGGGACATGGAACTCTCCTGCTTCATCGGGGTGAAAAGAACGCGGTCATCGACCGAACCACAAACGGTACTGCAGACTCCACTGCCGGTTCAGGCCCGAGGTGTTCTGCTGGCGCTGGTAACTCAAAGACAGTTGATCGGGCCCGAACACCGGGCCGTGCAGCCCCAGGTTCAGGTTATTGGTCAGCCCCAACCGGCGTGATTGCAGCACATCGACCTCGGCATAGGGCATCCAGCGGCGGGTGTAGGTGTCGTTGTGCGCCATATTGAAGCCGAAACCCAGGCCGTACACATCGTCGCCCGCCGGGATGAAAAACGCGGCATTGGGCGCGGCGCCGCCCGGAACCAGCGGCGCGTAGTCGGGCAGCGGCGGCCCGGCGTTGGCGCTGAAGCGGTTGGAATAGCCCAGCAGTTTCACACTGAGATCGGGCTCGCTGCGGCGAAACCAAAAGCCCAATTCGAATTGCGTGCTCGCGCCATGCCCCAGCGGATTGCCGCGGCGGGTGTCATACGACATCACCGCCGTGCTGACATTGGCCCACATCCGCCCGAAATCGCGCGACAGTCGCAGCGCCAACCGGTCGCGCGCGCCTGCGATCTGCAGCGGGCCGGATTCATCGGCCACGGCGTTGTGTTCCGCCTCGAGCTGCGCTCGCACCTGCCCCGGAAGCTGCGTGCCGCCCTCGATGCGCCAGCCACTCAAGCGACCCACGGCGGTGTTGTGGGTGAGCGTGCCGCCGAGTTGCGAACGCTCGCCCTGCCACTGCAGGCCCAGCTCTGCGTCGCTCCAGGTGGACGGCACGCCGACCAGCGCCGCGGTGTTGTTGCTGTGCATGGACTGGCGGCTGGCTTGCGCCTGCAGCCGCCACTGCCCGCCGAGTTGCAGCGACAACCGCATGACCGGCCCCTGGCGGATCACGTTGTCGATCTGGCGATGTTCCAGCGTGACGGTGGCGCGGTGCGCCAGCGCCAGTTGCTGCTCGGCGGTCTGCCGGGCCAGGGCTTGCAGCGCCGGGTTGTCCTGGCCGCGCTCGGCGGCCGTCTCCAGCACTTTTTCGGCGGTGGCCAGGGCCTGCAGCGGCCGACCGGCAACGCGCTCGGCCTCCGCCCGGTCTTGCGGCAGCAGATGGCGGGCCGCGCCCTGGTCGAGCAGGCGGCTCACGGTCTCGCGGTCGCCCGCGCGCAAGGCCATCTGCAGCTCGATGGATTGCCGCGCCGCCGGAGTGAGCACGCGCCGCGCCAGCCACCAGCGGGCGGCTGAATTGGTGTCGAGGCGCAGCAGCCAGTCGGCAATCGCGGCGTTGGCCTGCAGGGTTTGCGGGCTGGTCAGATCGCCGCTGCGCAGCTTGTCGCGCAACTGCCCGAGCAGCGCCTGTTGACCCGCGCCATCGAGCCGGGTGTGACTCAGGCGAAGACGGGCGAGCAGTGCGTTCAGGTCTTGATCAGTGGTTTTGCCAACGGTTTTTTTCTCGCTCGCGGCGGCTTTTTGCAGCAGCGCCCACGATTGGTTATAGGCCGCCTGCGCGCGGCGGCTGTCACCGGCCTGCGCCAGCAGATCGCCGTAGTTGAGCAGCCAGAGTGCATCGGTCTTTTTGCGGGGGTAGAGCTGCTGCCCGTAGCGCACGGCGGCGGCGTTGTCGCCCAAGGTCTGCGCCGCGGCGGAAAGCACGTCGAGGCCATCGGGCAGGCCTTGCAGGCTGCGGCTGTAACGCGCCACGTCTTGCCGCAGGGCGTCGGGCTGGTTGGCATCGATCAGCATCCACAGCAGGGCGATCTGGTTATCGGTATTGCCGGGTGAAAGACGCAGGGCCTCGTGCAGATCGGCCAGCGCCCGGTCGGTACGGCCCAGCGCGCGCCAGACCTGCGCGCGTGCGGCGTACATCTGCGGCTGCTGGCGCAGCGGCGCGCCCGCGGCACTGCCCAGCACGACGCGTTCCCACTCGGCGATGCCTTGGGTGCTGGGCTGACGCACCAGCGATTGCAGCCACAACAGCGCCAGCGCCTCCGACGGGGCCTTGGCCCAGGCCTGCGGCAGCAGACGCAGCGCGGCGGCGTCGCCCTGCGATTTTTGCGTGAGCATGATGAAGCGTTGCAGCTGATAGGGCTTGATGCGGTCGCGCAGTTGCGGGTTGTTCCAGATGCTGCCGTAGGCGCTTTGCGCGCTGCGCTGTTCGCCCATGTCCCAGGCGATGTCGCCCAGCAGCCCCTGGTGCGCAGCGAGCAAATCGACATCGTTGCAAGGCGGGGTTTGGGCGGCGGCGCTGCCATCGGTGATGACGGCAGCCGGTGTGCTGCGGCAGGGTGTGTCATCCGAGAGGTGCTGGGTTTGCTCGAGCGTCTGCCGGGCTTGCTCGAACTGGCCGTTTTGCAGCAGGGCAATGGCGTAGTCGATACTGCCGCGCAGGCTGAGCGTGCCGCGCGCGAGCGCCTCGGCGTAAGCCGCCAGCGAAGCGTCCACCTCGCCCATATTGCCCAGCAGCCAGGCCAGGGAAGTCAGCACCTCGGGCTGCTTGACCGCGGCTTGGCGCAGAATGCTCACCGCTTTTTCAGGATGGCCGCGTACCTCCAGCGCCTGGGCGTATTGCAGCCACTCGTCTGTGGTGAGCGTGGTGTGCGCGGCGCGCTGTTCCCAATAGGCGTCCAGGCCGCTGCTCGAATGCAGCGCCAGCGCCAGCCGGTGCAGTTCGTCGAGGGCGTGGTGGGTGAACTCGGCGCGCAGCAGGGCGATCCATTGTTGCATGGCGGCGTCGGGCTGACCGCTCCACTCCAGCACCTGGGCGCGGCGCTCGGCCCAACTGCGGCTGCCCGCCTGTTGCGCCAACGCGGCATCGGCGATGTGCACCGCACCGCGCAGATCGCCCCCGGCCAGCAGCACTTGCCAGGCCAGTTCGCGCTGCGCCGGGGTGAGGGCCTTGCCCAGCGCGGCGGCGGGCAGGTCGAGATCGACGGCTTTGCGCAGCCAGTCACCCGCCTCGGCGGGCTGGTTGGCGCCCAGTGCCAGCTTCACCATGAACCACGCCATCTGCGGCGCAACCGCGCCTTTGCCGAGCGCCGCAGCGGTCTGGCGATAGGCCTGCGTCGGATCGCCGGTGGCCAGCAGAGCGCGGGCGGCCTGCTCAATGAGTTGCTCGCGCTCGGCCTCAGTCACCCGGGTCTTGGCGGTGGCGAACAAGACCTGCGCCGCCAGTGGCTCGGCGTGCACGCCCACCAGCAGACGCGCAGCCTGCAGTGCGGCGGCGGGCGGCAGGGGCAGAAAGCGGGTCACCATGCCGGTGAGCCGCTGCACGGCTTGCGGCTCGTCGAGGCCTTGCAGCAGCACCAGGGTGTCGCGCCATTCGTTGAAGTTGGCGGGTTGGGTGCGCTGCAGCAGCGCGGAGAGGGCCTGCCGGGCCTGCGCTTCTTCTTTTGCCTTGCCCAGTGCGCGGGCATCGAACCAGCGGGCCTTCCAGATTTGCAGCCGAAGGGCGTCGGCCTGCGGGGTGTGCACCGAACGCAGGGTGTCGAGGGCTTGTTGCGATTTGCCGATGTGCATATAGCGCTGCGCCAGCATCAGGCGCAGGTCGATATTGCCGCCGCGCAGATCGACCAGGTGGCGCAGGTAGTCGATGGCCAGCCCGTCGTCGGCGCTGGTGCTCAGCAGCCGCATCAGGTTCTGCCCCGGATAGACCAGCGCGAGCGTTGCGGCGCACAACAGGCCCAGCCCCAGCAAGGCGCCACGCGGAAATAGACGACTGCGCTGCGGATCGTCTGGAGAGATGTGCAGCGGGTCGCGGGTGGCGGGGCGGGTTTTTTCCAGCATTGAGGCGGATTGTCGGTCAGCGCTCGGTCGGTCAGGCCCGCTTCAGCGTGAGATCGACGGTGGAGCCGCTGCTGCTGACCCGCACCCCTGCGGCCGCCTGCTCGACTTTCGCCCCTTTGGCCGCTTGCACGCTCCAGCCGGAGGGCAGTTGAAACAGGGCTTCGACGGGCAGATGTCCTTGCAGGCTGATTTGTACGCTGCGGTCGTTTTGCACGGCCCAGCGGGTGACGTCGGCATTGGCCTCGATCAGACGCGGGACAGTCGCGGCTGGGGGCTGGCCCGCGGCTTGGCTACGCAGCACGGCCCGTCCAGCCGTCGCGTGCAGATAACGCTGCTGTTCATGCTCGTTCCAGCCGACGAGGTTCTGGCAGTTGGCCAGTGCGGGCATGGCGGCGCTGACGGGCTGGGTCCACTGGCGCATTTCCGCCCCGCTGCGCAGACGCCAGCCACCGGCCAGCAGCCGGGCCACCGTGGCTTGCCGCCAGTCGTTCACGCTGCGGAAGTATTGGTGGCCGTAAATCGCATGCAACGGTTGTTTGAGCACCCATTGATAGACCGTATGCAGACTTTTCGCCCCTGCCGCCTTGGTCACGATGTAGGGGTGGTAATACAGGTCGATGGGCTTGATGCGGCGCGGCGAGTCGGTCATCTGATAGCTCTCGACCACGCGCTCGAAGCCGAAATAAGGCCCCTGCCAGTTATGCGTAAAAACCTCCTCGTTCGACTGCGCGGCATAGACCTGAAAATACTTGCCCTTGGGAATGCCCATGGGCCAGATGTTCGACAGGGTGGGGCTGGTCTTGCTGATGGGTGCGCCACCGCCGTTGATATTGCCCAGCCCGGTTTCATAGGCCATGGCCACGGCCTCATCGGGCGGATTGCAGTCGCCAGGCCAGAGAATCATGTTGCATTTCTTGCCGGGCGGGCAGAGCTTGTCGTCGATGAAGTCTGCGGCGCCGACCACATTGCTCTTGGTGCTGAAGGTGTAGTTGGGCAGCGGCAGGTAAAAACCGTAGGGATATTCCTTGCTCGGCTTGCCCAGACTGTGGGTCTTACTCGCCTCCACCCAGTTGAACGGATGCGACCAGGTGTGGCTGCCGACTTCCACCCAAGGCAGGGCGAACATGCGTTTGGCCCATTTCTGCGACTGGTCGGCCAGTTTGGGATACAGCCCTTCGTGACTGATTTCGCCGATGATCACCGAGCCCAGCGTGGGCACCCTGTATTTTTCGAGGAATTCGCTCACCAGCACTTCGCAGGCCAGCGGCGAGCCGGGTTGGTCGCAGGCGTTGGGCCAACCGTCGCCGTCGAAGTGCACGAAAAACGCCCGTCGCCCGGTGCGGGTGGTGATGTCGGGCATAGGGTCTGCGCCCACGCGCAGCGCCGCGCGGAAAAACTCGATCGGCTCGATTGACCAGCGCGTGCCGGTGTTGCCCGGAAGATTGAACACGCCAAACGCCCCTAGCGCGTACCCACCCCAGGAGGTGATGGCGGCGCCGTCCATGCTCCGGCCATCGCCGCCGGTGGCGCGCAGCCAGACCGGCACTGGCGGTCAGTTGCACCGTGTCTTGCGGGCTGATGAGTGGGATGACTTCGCCGTTGGGCGTGCCGGGTTGGCGCTGTACCTTGATCGGCGCGTTGAGTGGCTCCCCGATGTGCTCGCCGAGATCGTCGAGCACACCGAGATCGGCATACCCCAGCACGGCCACGGGCACACCTTCAGCCTTGGCGCGCTTGAGCAGAGTGCGGATGTCTCCGGGCACCTTGCCGTCATCGGGGTAGAGCACCACGGCGGCATAGCGGCCCGCCAGCGGTTCGGTGATGGCGGGCGCGCCGACATAGCGATATTCAGGAACCAGGCCGAGATATTCCAGCGGCATGGCCCCGTAGAGGTGCGCGCTCTGCGCCTGCAGCTCCGGGCTGTCGCCCTGTTCGCAGGAATGCAGCAGCAGCACGCGGCGCGGCACCAGTTCCACCGTGCCCACACCCAGGCTTTCCAGCGCGGGGTCGGCCACCCAGGGAATGAGCCCTTGCGCGGCGATTTGCTGCGCCGTCTGCCGGGCAGCAGCGCGGTCTTGCGGGGCGCAATAGTCGATGGCAATGCCCGGCAGCTTGAACCGGCTGCGCATGTCGCCAAAGCGGGCGAGCAGCCATTCGCGGTCGTCGGCCTTCACTTCGACATAGGTGGTTTCGGCTTGATTCCAGCCGCGATAGAGCGATTCGGCGGCCACGGCCAGAATGCTCGGCGCCAGGGTGGCATCGACCAGTTCGAAGCCGCGGTTGAGCATCAGGCGGATGCCCGGATAGGCGGCGACCAGGCCGCGCAGGGTTTCCGCCAGCGCCTTGGCTTGTTGCTGCTGCGCCTGCGGGCTCTTGGCCAGCAGTTGATAGGAGTCGAGGGTGTCGAGAAAAAAGGCGCGAAAGCCCGCGTCCCACAGTGGTTTGACGATGCGCTCGCGCAGGAATTGCGGCCAGCCGGCGGCGGTCTGGTCGATCACCTTCGAACCCCAGGCGGCGTTCGACGCGGGCAGCCAAGCCTTGGGCATGTCGGCGTAGTAGGGCCGATCCGCAGTGACTTCGCCCACCGAGACATAGGCCAGCGCCAGGGTGTCCGGCCCCAGCGTGGAGACCATTTTTGTATCTTGCGCCAGGGCATGCTGCGGTTCGAGCACCACCCAATCGAAGGCGCGCAGATCGTCCACCGGAATGCGGGCGCCGTAGTAAAAAGCGACTGCGGGCGGCGTAGTGTTGCCGCCCTGCAGGCAGTCGGGGCAATTTCCGCAAGTGCAGACGGCGTTCTGGGCCAGGGCATGGCCGGCAGTGGCGCCGAGCAAGCCCAAGCCCAACAGGCCTCTGCGGCCCAAAGGGTTGGCAAGCAGGCGGCTCTGCGCAAGAGATTGGAGAAATTGGCGGCGTTGCATGAGGAATTTCAGGGTGGACGACACACTTTCAAAGCGCGCCTTGAAGTGAACCGTTCTGTGATCTACACGGACTATGTCCGCAATTTTCCATGAGTTTTGGGAGCGCTTATAGGGTTTGCCTGGGGATTTGGGCTGGAACTGTGATTTTTTACGCTTACGGCATAGTTTGGAGGAGTTTTGATGGCGGCGTTCCCCATGCAGACGATGGGCTGGATCGATACCCACGCCCATCTCGATGCCGCCGAGTTTGGCGGACGGGCGCGGGAGGTGGCTGCTCATGCCCGGCAGGCGGGGGTGGTGGGCGGGGTGATTCCGGCCGTCGAGCGCAGCAATTTCGACACGGTGCGCGAGCTTGCGCAGACCTGTGGGTGGGCCTATGCCCTCGGCATCCACCCGCTCTACGTCGACCGGGCGCAAGAGGCCGATCTGGAGGTGCTGCGGCACAGCGTGGGCGAGGCGTTGGTCGATCCGCGTTTTGTCGGTCTGGGCGAGATCGGGCTGGATTTTTTCGTCCCCGGACTCGACCTCGAAAAACAGCAGCGTTTCTATCAGGCGCAGTTGCGTATCGCCCGCGACTTTGATTTGCCGGTGATTCTGCATGTGCGCAAATCGCAAGACGCCTTGCTCGCCGGACTGCGCCGCGCGGGCTTCGGGGCAGGACGGCCCGCAGGCATCGCCCATGCCTTCAACGGCAGCCTGCAGCAGGCGCAGGGCTTCATCAATCTGGGTTTTTCGCTGGGATTTGGCGGCACCATGACCTTCGAGCGCGCGCTCAACATCCGCCGTCTGGCGGCCGAGGTGCCCGAGACCGCGCCGGTGCTCGAAACCGATGCGCCCGATATTCCGCCGGTCTGGCTTTACCGTCCGCGCGAGGCGCGCGACGACGCGCCTCCGACCCCCAACTCGCCCGAACAGTTGCCCCGCATCGCGCAAACCCTGGCCATGCTGCGCGGTTGGTCGCCGGAACAAACGGCCCGGCAGACCACGGCCAATGCCCTGCGCGCCTTGCCGCGCTTAGGCGGTGCGTTGAACCTCGAGCTCGAATCTGGGGCTTGATTTTTGAAGTCTTGACCGTATCTGCCTGCAGGTTTTTTTCTTTTCTTTTTTTCGCACGCACCATGAGCACTGAACAAACTACTCCTGCCCCTGCCGCCGCGCATACCCACGCCTTTCAGGCTGAAGTGCGGCAACTGCTGCACCTCGTCACCCATTCGCTCTATTCCAACCGCGACATCTTTTTGCGTGAACTGATTTCCAACGCCTCCGACGCCTGCGACAAACTGCGCTTTCAGGCCATCGACGATGCCTCGTTGATGGAGGGCGATGCCGACCTGCGCATCCGCATCGCGGTGGACCCCGAGCAGCGCACCCTCACCATCAGCGACAACGGCATCGGCCTGAGCCTGGAAGAAGCGGTCGAGCATCTGGGCACCATCGCCAAGTCGGGCACGCGCGAGTTCATGCAGAAACTCGGCGACAAACAAAAGCCCGATGCGGCGCTGATCGGACAGTTCGGCGTGGGCTTCTACTCCGGCTTCATGGTGGCCGAGCGCATCACCGTCGAGTCGCGCCGGGCCGGCATGACGGAGGCCGAGGGCGTGCGCTGGGAGTCCGACGGCACGGGCGAGTTCACGGTGGAAACCATCACCCGCGCCAAGCGCGGCACCGATGTCATCCTGCACCTGCGCGCCGATGCGGAGGACACACCGCACGAGGACAAGATCGACAAATACCTGCGGGTGTGGACGCTCAAAGACCTCATCGGCAAATACTCCGACCATATCTCCCTGCCTATCGAAATGCGCAAGGAGAACTGGGACGCCGAGCAGAGCAAATACGTCGCCACTGACGAGTGGGAGCAGATCAACAGCGCTGCGGCGCTGTGGACGCGCAGCAAGTCCGAGATCACCGAAGAACAATATCTCGAGTTCTACAAACAACTCAGCGGCGACAGTCAGCCGCCGCTGCGCTGGACGCATAACCGCGTTGAAGGCCGCAGCGAATACACCCAGTTGCTCTACATCCCGGCCAAGGCGCCGATGGACTTGTGGGACCGGCAGCAGAAAGCCGGGGTCAAGCTGTATGTCAAGCGCGTATTCATCACCGATGACGCCGAAAGTCTGATGCCCACCTATCTGCGCTTCGTGCGCGGGGTGATCGACAGCGCCGATCTGCCGCTGAATGTGTCGCGTGAAATGCTGCAGGAAAGCCGCGATGTGCGCGCCATCCGTGAAGGTTCGGTCAAGCGTGTGCTGTCCATGCTGGAAGAGTTGGCAGGCAGCGAAGACCAGGCCGAGCGCGATAAATACGCCGCGTTCTGGGCCGAGTTCGGCGCGGTGCTCAAGGAAGGCTTCGGCGAAGATTTCAGCAACCGCGAGCGCCTGGCCAAGCTGTTGCGCGCGGCCTCCACGCACAGCGAGGATGATGCGCCGAGCGTGTCACTGGCCGACTATGTCGCGCGGATGAAAGAGGGTCAGAAGGCCATTTATTACATCACCGCCGAGACGCCGAAAATCGCCCGCTCCAGCCCGCAGCTCGAAATTTTCCGCAAGAAGGGCATCGAGGTGCTGCTGCTCACCGACCGGGTGGACGAATGGATGTTGGGCTTCCTCAATGAGTTCGACGGCAAGCCGCTGCAATCGGTAGCTCGTGGGGCCGTCGATCTCAGCGACATCAAGGGCGCAGAGGACAAGGCCGACGAGGCCAAGGACGACAAAGAGCCGTCTGCCGATCATCAGGCCCTGATCGAGCGCTTCAAGCAGGCTTTGGGCGAGCGGGTGAAAGAGGTGCGCATTTCCAAGCGGCTGGTCGATTCTCCGGCCTGTCTGGTCGCCGCCGACGATGGCATGAGCGCGCATCTGGCGCGCTTGCTCAAGCAGGCCGGGCGCGACGAAATACCCTCGACCCAACCGGTGCTGGAGATCAACCCGGCGCACGTGCTGGTCAAGCGCGTGGCGGCAGACGAGGCCCATGCCGACGATCTGGCTCAGGTGGTGTTCGATCAGGCCTTGCTGGCCGAAGGGGGCCAACTCGACGATCCGGCGGCTTATGTTCGCCGGGTCAACGCTTTGCTGGCGGGCTGAGCCGGGGTATCCCGGGCTGAACACTTCCCCCGGGCTGGCTGTGGCCCGACCGGGGGCTCTCAGCTTGGTTTCAGCTCACCCAGCTCACCACGCTGAGCATGGCCAGCAGCAGCATCCACAGCAGCACCGAGCGCCACACCAGCCCCACCACATTGCGTAAATGCGCGGGCTGGGGGATGGCGCCGGGCATCGTGGCTGCAAGGCCGCTCATGCCCAGATCGCCGTTCTCGCCTTCCTGGGTCCAGCCGGGCTCTGTCGGGGCGGCGGGCGTGGCAGCGGCTGTTGCTCCGAGCCGAATGCCTACCGCGCCCGCGGCAGAGGCCAGCATCACCCCGGTATTGCGGTTAGCCCAGAGCTGCGAATAGCCGCGCCAGACATCGACGGCATCCTCGAAATTGCCGACGATGGCATAGCCGCTGGCGGTCAGGCGGGCGGGCGCCCAGTCGAGCAGGTCGAAGGCTTTTTGCGAAAAGCTCTGCAGCGCAGGGCTGGCTTCGCTGTCGGTCTGATTCCATTTGCCCGCTACATAGTCGCTAAGGCGATACAGCACGGCGCCCGCCGGGCCGATGGGCAGAATGAACCAGAAGAACACGCCCAGCACATAGCGCTGCACCGACACCAAGGCATGTTCGATGGTTTGCTGGGTGACATCGCTAGCGCTCATGTCCACGGTATCGAGCGCTTTCCACTGTTTGAGCAGGCTGCGCGCGGTGGCGGCATCGTTGTGATTGAGCGCGTCTTGGATGTCCGTGAAGTAGTGGCTGAACTGGCGAAAACCGAGGGTGAAATACAGCACCGCCACATTCCACGCCAGGGCCAGCAGCAGGCTGTAGTGCAGCGCGACGAGATAAATCACCAGTGTGATCAAGGCGGGCAGCAACACGGCGATGAACCAGGCCGCGACGCCGTGATGCGGCCGTCCCGCATCGAAGTTGCGCGCGGCAATATCAGCCAGACTCTGGCGCAGCCGGTACACGGCGCTGCCGCGCCCCAGGGGTTTGAGTTGCTCGACAAGCAGGGCGATCAGAACGGAGAGAAAAGCCATGCATCTATCCTAAGGCAACCTCGAACAAGCCTTTTGCGCCTCGCAGCTTCGTTGGGCCGTGTCGTTGGGCTGTGCGAGAAGGGCTGGGCTTGGCCTTACGCAACCAGCAAGCGGTACAAATTGCGCAGCATGGCGGCCGTCGCGCCCCAGATGACGTAGCGCTGCCCGTTTGCGACATAGGGCATGACCAGAAAGCGGCGCCGCACGGCAACGGGGTTGGGCGCAACATCGTTGCCCGGCCTCCACTCCCGAAGCTCGTGATGCCGGGGGTTCATCAGGAAGGCCAGCGGTACTTCGAAGACCTCGCTGACCTCATCGGGTTGAGGCTGCAGGTTTTCAGCGGCGGGAATGAGCGCGACCACGGGGGTGACGGCGTAACGCGATGCGGTGCAATACAGCGGCAGCGTGCCGAGCACTTCGGCCCCCGCCGGGCGCAGGCCGATTTCCTCATGGGCCTCGCGCAGTGCGGTTGCGGCAGGATGAATGTCCTGGCGGTCGCAGCGCCCACCGGGGAAACTTATCTGGCCGGCATGTTCGTGCAGGTGGAGATTGCGGCGGGTGAGCAGCACCTGCAGGCCTTCGGCGCGCGGTACCAATGGAATGAGAACGGCGGCGCCTCGCAGCGCTTGGGAACTCAGGCGTAGTGAATCTTCAAACAGCTCCGGTGTCCACGCGGTGGGTGACGCAAAGCGGCGCCGCAGCCAATCCGGCTCAAGCCGCTCCGGGGCGACGGCGGGCAGACCGTCATCGCGGCCGATCAGATCAGCGTTTTCGGGGTCGATGGACGTGAGGCGAAGAGTGGACACGTTTGATGTAGCAAACAAAAAAGCCGACGTGCAGTGCAAGTCGGCTTCGGCGGTGATCCGGCAGGGCCGGTATGACCAGGGACAAACGCTGATTAGGCCTCTGCAGTTGCGTTTGCCTGAGCCGCGGCGGCAGACTTGAGCACCAGTTTTTCCTTGATGCGTGCAGACTTGCCGGAACGGCTGCGCAGGTAGTACAGCTTGGCGCGGCGCACATCACCACGACGTTTGACTTCGATCGACGCGATCTGCGGCGAATACAGCTGGAACGTACGCTCCACGCCTTCGCCTGCCGAGATTTTGCGCACGATGAAGCTGGAATTCAGCCCACGATTACGCTTGGCGATCACCACGCCCTCGTAGGCTTGGTTACGTTTGCGGTTGCCTTCAACCACCTTGACGGACACGATGACGGTGTCGCCCGGGTTGAACTGCGGAAAAGTTTTGCCAGCGCTGACGCGGGCGATTTCTTCCTGCTCCAGAGTTGCGATCAGATTCATTTCATGCTCTCCAATGATCTTGCCGTGCCGGTGTGGGTCAGTTGTGGTTGCCGCAGCCCTGATGATGCACTAAGAAGTGCAGTCAGCCTGGCGGCTAGGCAAGCAGAGGATCAAACCTGAAGAGTATACCCCAGAGCAGCCAGAAATCGCAGATCTTTCTGACTCAACTGGTTGGCAGCCTGCATCTGCGCGATCAGGTCGGGGCGCCGCTGCAAGGTCAGGCGCAAAGACTGTTCCCTGCGCCATTGAGCGATGCGGGCATGATCGCCGCTGAGCAGGGCTTCGGGCACGCCGTGGCCCTGATAGTGCTCGGGTCGCGTGTAATGCGGGCAGTCGAGCAGGCCGTTGGAAAAGCTGTCCTGCTGGGCTGAATCGGCACTGCCCAGCACGCCTGGCAGCAATCGGCAGACGGCATCGAGCAGCGCCAGGGCCGGAATCTCACCGCCCGAGAGCACGAAGTCGCCCAGGCTGATCTCCGCGTCCACCCGGCGGTCGATCAGGCGTTGATCCACACCTTCGTAGCGGGCGCAAAGCAAGGTCACGCCATCGGATTGGGCCAGGTTTTCCACGAGTCGCTGGTCGATGCGCCGTCCGGTTGGCGAAAACAGCCAAACCGGGGCTTGCGGATGAGATGCTAGACGCCGGTCGTCGGCGATGGCGTCTAGCGCTTGTTCCAGCGGCTCGGCCAGCATGACCATGCCGGGGCCGCCGCCGTAGGGACGGTCATCGATGGTTCGGTGCGCATCGGTGGTGAAATCGCGCGGGTTCCAGCATTGCAGTTGCAACTGTCCCGAGTCGAAGGCGCGGCGCGATACGCCGTGGTACTTCAGCGGCTCGAAATAGGCGGGAAACAGGCTGATGACATCAAAGCGCAGCATGGGGCAGGTCAGTCGTAACTGGCGTCCCACAGGGCGATGATGGTCTTCGCGGGCAGATCGACCGAGACGATGTAAGCCTCGACGAAGGGAATCAGCCGTTCGCGCGGTTTGGCGTCCGCGCTGGCCTGCGGAATCTGCACGCGCAAAACGGCGTGCGCGGCGCTTTCCATCAAGCCAATGACGCGGCCGAGATCGGCCCCTTCCGGGCTGCGTACCTCGCAGCCGATCAGGTCGGCCCAATAGAACTCGCCCTCGTCAGGCGGGGGAAAGTCGGCACGTCTCACGGCGATCTGACGCCCGCGCAGGGCTTCGGCGCCGCTACGGTCTTCCGGTCCTTCGAGCAGTGCGACCAGGGCGCTGCCGTGACGCCGAACCAGACGTACCGCAATTGGCGTGGGCTCGTTTTCAAAGCCTGGACGGCTGAGCCACCAGGTCTTGGATTTGAGCAAGGCGGTCGCTTGCGGGGCGTCCGGGGCGACCTTCACCCAGCCGCGCACGCCCCAGGCGTCGAGGATATGCCCCACGAGGTAAAGATCGTCTGGAATGGCCACGTTACAAGCCGATGCGCGAATGAAAAAGGCAAGTAAAAAGCGGGACGACTTTTCAGCCGACCCGCTGCAGGCAAAACCCGTCAGGCTGACCGATCAAGCAGACTTCTGCGCGGTTTTCACCAGGCGCTGCACGGTGGGGGAGACCTGTGCGCCCACGCTGGTCCAGTGGTTCAGACGCTCGGTCGCAATGTGCAGGGGCACTTCGGCGCCACGGGCAACCGGGTTGTAATAACCCAGGCGCTCGATGTAGCGACCATCACGACGGCTACGTGAATCGGTGGCGACGATGTGGTAGAAGGGGTGTGCCTTGGCACCGGCACGGGTCAGACGGATCACAACCATTTTGCTTCCTTGTCAAAAAAATGAGAGCCAACGAGGGGGTCGTGGGCCATGTGTTTGGGCATCGCTTGGGTCAAGCGCTGGCAACCAACCGCGTGGAACCAGGCTTTCTGGGTAGGTGCCTTGCAGCAAATACCGGTGTCGTAGGGCAGCCGTCCGTCGGACGAGTATTGCCTTCAAAAACTTGGGGCGCGGCGCTCGAATAAACTCGCCATTATAAACATGCCCATCTCCCATATTGCACTTCATGCCTGAATTCACCATTCGCGCCGCCGCTGCGGCAGATGTACCCGCTGTCACCGCCATTTATGGACACCATGTTCTGCATGGCACAGGCACCTTCGAAACCCTGGCGCCTGACGAGGCCGAGATGCTGCGCCGTCTGCAGGAAGTGCAGTCGCGCGCGCTGCCGTGGCTGGTCGCCGTGCGCGGCCAGGAGATCATCGGCTACGCCTATGCCAACTGGTTCCGGGCGCGCGAGGCTTTCCGGTTTACGGTCGAAGACTCCATCTACATTGCCCCGAACGGCTTGCGTCAAGGGGTTGGCGGCCAGTTGCTTGATGCCTTGATCGACACATGTACCCGGAGCGGGATGCGGCAGATGCTGGCTGTCATCGGAGATTCCGCAAACGCCGGTTCAATCGGTCTGCACCGGGCGCGTGGGTTCGAGGAACTGGGGCGCATGTCGGCAGTCGGCTGGAAATTTGATCGCTGGCTCGATGTCGTGTTCATGCAACGCGCGCTGGGTGCGGGCGCCGAAACCTCTCCGATTTGACGGCCCGCCATGACTGCTCAGACCGGATTCAAAAATAAATTCACCGCCGCTTTACTGGCTCTGCTGACCGGCGTGCTTGGCGGTCACCGCTTTTACCTGCGCGGCTTGCGAGATCCGTGGGCCTGGCTGCACGGCCCCTTGTTTCTGTTGGGTTTGCTTGGGGTTTGGCGCTTTGTCGCCCATCGTCAAGATGACCCGCTGACTTGGGCCTTGCTGGCGGTTTTTGTTGCCGTGGTGATCGCTGTGGTGGTGCAGACCCTGGTGATCGGCCTCACTCCGGACGCCAAATGGGATGCGCGCTGGAACGCGGCGGCTGACCGTCGCAGTCAGAACGGCTGGGGCCCGGTGCTGATCGTGATCTTTGCGCTGTTCATGAGCGTGGGTTCGCTCACCGGTGGGCTCGCCTATGTGCTGCAGCGATTTTTTGGCGGTAGTTGAGCGAGAGATCAGGGGCTCAAGTCACAGCAGCCCGAGTTTTTCGATCGCCTGACCTTCGGCGACGCGCTGTTCGGCCAGTTCGGCGACGCGCGTGCCGTCGATGCGGCCTTCCAGCCAGATTTCGGCCAGCGGGGCCAGTACGAAGGCGCGCTGTGCCATACGCGGATGGGGCAAGGTCAGACGTTCGCTTTGGCGTTGCAGACTGCCGTAGAGCAGAAGGTCGAGATCGAGGGTGCGCGGGGCGTTGATTTCGCCGCTAGGGCGCTGACGGCCGAGGTCGGATTCGATGCGCAGCAGGGCGTCGAGCAAGGCGTCGGGCGATAGGGCGGTGCGCACCAGAATGACGGCGTTCCAGTAATCGGGGCCGCTGGCGTGTTGCGGGGCGGTGCGGTAGAGGCTGGAGCGGGCGGCGACGCGCGTTAGCGGCAGGGTATCGATGGCTTGCACCGCAGCGCGCAGTGTGGCTGCGCCGTCGCCCAGATTGGCGCCAAGGGCGACGAACGCTTCGACGTCATCGGCGCAGGACATCGCGTTTCACTCGGAACTGTCGTTGCTGGCGCCGTCGGCAGGGTTCGCTTCAGACGGTTTTTTGCGCCGCCGCCTCCGCCGGGGTTTGCTGGCTGCGCTGGGCTGCGGCGCGGTGGCGAGCATGTCGGCACGGCCCCCGGCGTCGGCGAACTGGAACGCTTCCCACCATTGCACCAACTCCGGCTCGGCCTGGCCGCTGCGCGCGCGCAGGCTGAGAAAGTCGTAGGCAGCGCGAAACCGTGGGTGTTCGACCAGACTGTTGGCATAGCGCGGGGTGCGGCGTTCGAAGCGCGATTGCAGCGACCAGATTTCGCGCATGTCGGTGGCGATGCGCCGCTGGATGGCCAGTCGCTCGGCCTGCGCGGCCAGCACTTCGTCAGCGGCCTGATCGAGCGCCATGAGGGGGGCGATGCCTTCGGCCAGCAACGCGTTCCAGCGTTGCTCCACGTCATGCCAAAGCAGGCAGGCGAAGAGGAAGCTGGGGCTGGCGGTCTTGCCTTGGGCGATGCGCTCGTCGGTGTCTTGCAGCGCATTCGTGATGAAGCGCTCGCCCTCGGGTTTTTCCAGCACGGGATCGAGCAGCGGCAGCAGGCCGTGATGCAGGCCCAGGCGGCGGAGCTGTTGCAGCGAGGCGACCGCATGGCCGGTCTGCAGCAGCTTGATGGTCTCGTCGAACAGGCGAGCGGCCGGCACATTGGCGAGCAGATCGGCGCTGGGGCCGATGGGCGCGAGCGTGGCCGGGTCGATATCGAAGCCGAGTTTGGCGGCGAAGCGGGCGATGCGCAGCATGCGCACCGGGTCTTCGCGATAGCGGGCGGCGGGGTCGCCGATCATGCGCAGGCGCCGCTCTTTGAGGTCTTTCATGCCTCGGTGGTAGTCGACCACCACGTCGCGGATCGGGTCGTAATAGAGCGCGTTGATGGTGAAGTCGCGGCGCTCGGCATCGTCGTCGAGCGTGCCCCAGACGTTGTCGCGCAGCACGCGGCCGCTGCTGTCCACCGCCAGGGTCTTGTCGGCCAGGGCGCGGCGCGAGGTGCGCTCGTTGCCGTCCACAGACTCGGCGGCTTGCGCATCGTGCAGGGCGCGGTAGGTGGAGACCTCGATGATGTCGCGGCCATACATGACGTGCACGATGCGAAAGCGTCGGCCGATGATGAAAGCGCGCTTGAACAGCGGTTTGACCTGCTCGGGCGTGGCATTGGTGGCGACGTCGAAGTCTTTGGGCTTGAGGCCCAGCAGCAGATCGCGCACCGCGCCGCCGACGATGTAGGCCTCGAAACCCGCCTGCTGCAGGGTCTGCACGGTGTTGCGGGCGTTCTGCGAAAGGCGGCTGGCGTCGATCTGGTGCTGGGAGCGGGGCAGGTCGCGGCGTTGGCCACGGTTTTGCGGGTTGGTTTCGGTTTTGTTCGAGGTGAACAGGCGACTGATGAATTTGCGGATCATGTCAACAACTGAAGTGTGGGCCAGCCTTTTTCCTGGGCGACGGCGGCCAGCAAGGGGTCGGGATGGACGACCACGGGGTGGGTGGCGTGTTCGAGCAGGGGGCGATCATTGATGGAGTCGCTGTAGAACCAGATCTGGTCGAAGTCGTCCCAGCCCAGTCCTTGCGCGGCCAGCCATTGTTCGGTGCGAACGATCTTGCCTTCGCGGAACGAGGGAATGCCCACCCAGTTGCCGGTGTAGCGGCCCTGCGAGTCGCGTTCGAGTTCGACGCCGATGAGGTGCTCGACGCCGAAGGCGTCGGCGATGGGGCGGGTGACGAAGGTATTGGTTGCAGTCACGATGCAGCACAGATCGCCTGCGGCTTTGTGACGGTCGACCAGTTGCTGCGCGGCCGGTTGCATTTGCGGCTGCACGACGTCGCGCATGAAACCGGCATGCGCGGCGTGCAGTTCGTCGAGGTCGCGCCCGGCAATCGGCTGCAGGGCGAAACGCAGATAGGCGGCGAGATCGAGGGTGCCGGCCTTGTACTGCCGATAGAACGCCTCGTTTTGCTGGCGGTGTTGCTCGGCATCGACCCAGCCCAGCTCGGCAACGTACTGCCCGAAGGCGTGGTCGGAGTCGAAAGGAATCAGCGTGTAGTCGAGATCGAAGAGGGCGAGCTTGCGCATGGAGTGTGAAGGCTGGGTCTGTAGGGATCAGCCTGAAACGGATTCGGGCAGCGCCGCGTGCAGCAATTGCGGCTGTGCGGCCAGCAGCGATTTGAGCAGAGGCACGGTGGCCGGTCGCTGCGCGGCCAAAGCATAGCGGTCAAACGCGGCCATCAGCACACCCAGTTGCGACAGGTCGCGGCTGAGGTGGGTCAGCATGTAGTGCAGTAATTCGGGGCTGAGCGAGTAGCCGCGTTCGTGCGCCAGGCGCTGAAGCACGCGGGCGCGCACGGCGTCGTCGGGCGCTTGCAGGCGCAGCGCCAGCCCCCAGCTCAGGCGGGTGCGCAGGTCGGTGCGCAGGGGCAGCGCGGCTGGGGCGGCGTTGCCGCAGGTGAGAAAGGCGAGCTCGGCCGAGCGGGCGGCGTTGTACAGACCGAACAGCCAGTCCTGCTGCCAGTCGGAAAGCTGCTGCGCGTCGTCCACCGCCAGCAGGCCACCGGCTTGCTGGGCGAGCAGATCGGTGACATCGGGCCAGGCCGAGGCGGGGGTTTGCGGGGTGAGCAGCAGCGCCCAACGTCCCTGCTTTTGGAGTTCGCGGCAGGCGGCCCACAGCAGGTGGCTTTTGCCGCTGCCGGTCTCGCCCCAGAGATAGAGCGCACTGTGGCGGACCTGTTGCAGCAGATCATGCAGCGCGTGCAGCGCTAGCGCATTTTCGGGCTGAACGCCGGGATCGAAATTCTCGAAGCTGCGTTCATCCTGCCATTCCAGCGGCAGAATCTGCTGGCGCGTGGTTTGCAGCATGGGTCAGACGAACAGCGCGCTCTGCCGGTACCAGGCGAGCAGGCGGCGCACCACGACCAGCAGCACGGCGCCCGCGGGCAGGGCCAGCAAAATGCCCCAGAAGCCGAACAGGGTGCCGAAGGCCAGCAGAATGAAAATGACCAGCAGGGGATGCAGGCCAATGCTCTCGCCGACGAACTTCGGGGTGATGTACATGCTTTCGATCAACTGGCCGATGCCATACACGATGGCCACGGCAATCACGCCGTACCAGCTCAGAAATTGCAGCGCCCCGGCCAGCAGCGCCAGTAGCAGGCCCAGGCCGAAGCCTACGTAAGGGACGAATACCGCCAGCCCGGTGAAGATGCCCACGGGCAGGGCCAGATTGAACCCGGCAATCACCAAGGCGAGGGAGTAATAAAACGCCAGAATCAGCATGACCAGCAACTGTCCGCGCAGATACTGGCCGAGGATGACGTCGCAGTCGTGAAAAAAACTCAGCACGGCGTCGCGGTGTTTGGGGGGGATCAGACCGCGAATTCGCGCCAGCGTTGGCGTCCAGTCGAGCAGCAGATAAAAGGCCACGACCGGAATCAGCGTCAGATTGCCCAACAGGACCAGCAGACTTATGCCGCCAGTGCTGGCTGAGCGCAGCAGCAGCCCGGCCCAGTCTTCTCCGTGCGCGGACAGGTATTTGGACAGGGTCTGCTGCACGCTGGCGGTATCGAACTTCACATGAATGTCGAATCGCGCCAGCAGCGGGGTGCCCCAGTTGATGATTGTCTGGAGCAGCAGCGGGAATTTTTCGCGGATCAAGGGCACGATTTCCGTGACCACAGGCACCAGCAAGAGAAACAGGCCGACGAAAAGACCGATGGCCACGATGATCGCCACCGCAGCGCCGAGTGCGCGCGGAATGCGTCGCCGCTTGAGTCGCTCGACCAGCGGATGCAGCACGTAGGCCAGCGTCAGCCCGACGAGAAAGGGCATCAGGATGCTGCCGAGCAGCCAGATCAGCCAGAGCGCGACAAGGCCGATGACCAGCCAGATGAGGGCATTCTTGACGGGAGGGGCCAGGAGCATGGGGGCGGTTGGGGCGTCGGGGGGAAAGGCTTGCGCAACGGCGCCAGCGTCGGAGCGAAGCAGCAGGCGCGTGCGCGCACTCGATAAAATCTTCGCCTTGGCATTTTATGCGGGGCGGGTGCTGCGCTCCCGTTCCTCTTCCTCTGCTGCCCATCATGCAAAAAACTCCCCTGACTTATCGCGACGCCGGTGTGGACATCGACGCTGGAGATGCGCTGGTCGATGCGATCAAGCCCCTGGCCCGGCGCACGCTGCGCGACGGCGTGCTGGCGGGTATCGGCGGCTTCGGGGCGCTGTTCGAGGTGCCCAAGCGCTATCGCGAGCCGGTGCTGGTGTCGGGCACGGATGGCGTGGGCACCAAGCTCAAACTCGCGTTCGAGTGGAACCGACACGACACGGTGGGTATCGATCTGGTGGCGATGAGCGTCAACGATGTGCTGGTTCAAGGGGCCGAGCCGCTGTTCTTTCTCGACTATTTTGCCTGCGGCAAGCTGGCGGTGCAGACCGCCACGCAAGTAATCGGCGGTGTGGCGCAGGGGTGCGAGGAGGCCGGTTGTGCGCTCATCGGCGGCGAGACTGCGGAAATGCCTGGAATGTATCCGGCGGGCGAATATGACCTGGCGGGTTTTGCCGTGGGCGCGGTGGAGAAAAGCGGCATCATCGACGGCCGCAGCATCGCGGCGGGCGACCGGGTCATCGGCCTGGCGTCGAGCGGCGCGCATTCCAACGGCTATTCGCTGGTGCGCAAGATCATCGCTCGCAGCGGGCCAGGTGAGCTGCCGACAACGCTGGACGGACAGGATTTCCGCAGCGCGGTGATGGCGCCGACGCGCATTTACTGCAAACCGGTGCTGAAGGCGCTGCCGCAGCACACCATCAAGGGCATGGCCCATATCACCGGCGGGGGTTTGAGCGAAAACATTCCGCGCGTGCTGCCCGAAAATGTGCAATGCGTGCTCGACCCTTCCACTTGGGGCCAGACCGAGTTGTTTGCCTGGCTGCAACGCGAAGGTGGCGTGGATGACGCCGAAATGCGTCGCACCTTCAATTGCGGCGTGGGCTTCGTCCTGGTGGTGGCCGCGGCCGAGGCCGAGGCCGTACTCGCCACCCTGCGCGCCGAAGGGGAGACCGGCTGGATCATCGGGGAGATTCAGCCGCGTCCTCATGCCGATGCGCATCAGGTGCGCTACACCGGCTGAGCCCGGTTTTACTGAAACGCCACTTCGTCGAAGCTGCGCAGCTTGCGGCTGTGCAGACGCCCCATGGTTTGCTGACGCAGTCGCGCGATGGCGCGCAGGCCGATGCGCAGATGCTGCTCGACTTGCTGGCGATAAAACTGGTCGGCCATACCCGGAAGCTTGAGCTCGCCATGCAGCGGCTTGTCGCTCACACACAGCAAGGTGCCGTAGGGCACGCGGAAGCGAAAACCGTTGGCGGCCACCGTGGCGCTTTCCATGTCGAGCGCAATCGCCCGGCTCTGGCTGAAGCGCCGATCGGGGCCGGGGTAGGGCAGTAGTTCCCAGTTGCGGTTGTCGGTGCTGGCCACCGTCCCGGTGCGCAGCACGCGCTTGAGTTCGTAGCCGTGCAACTGGGTGATGTCGGCCACGGCGCCTTCGAGCGCCTGCTGCACCTCGGCCAGCGGCGGAATGGGCACCCACAGCGGCAGTTCCTCGTCGAGCACGTGGTCTTCGCGCACATAGCCATGCGCCAGCACGTAGTCGCCCAGGCGCTGCGAGTTGCGCAGTCCGGCGCAGTGGCCGAGCATGATCCAGGCGTGCGGCCGCAGCACGGCGATGTGGTCGGTGATGTTTTTCGCATTGGCCGGGCCGACGCCGATATTGACCAGGGTGATGCCGCCGTGACCCGGCAGGATGAGGTGATACGCCGGCATCTGCGGCAGTCGGGTGGAGGCCTGTCCCTCGGTTCGCGCCGCGCCCTGGGCGGTGGCCCGGTGGGTGATGACGTTGCCGGGTTCGACGAAGGCGGTGTAGGGCGCGTCGTCGTCGGTCGCAGACGCGGCGGGCTGGTTCATCAGAGCATGCGCCATGCGCACGAACTCATCGACGTAGAACTGGTAGTTGGTGAACAGCACGAAGTTCTGGAAGTGTTCGGGCGCGGTGCCGGTGTAGTGCTGCAGGCGGTGCAGCGAGTAGTCGATGCGCGGAGCGGTAAACAAGGCCAGCGGCATGGGCTGGTCGTTTGGCGTGTCGTGGGTGCCGTTGGCAATGCCGTCGTCCATCGCGGCCAGATCGGGCAGATCGAAAATATCGCGCAGTTGCTGGCGCTGCTCGACGCTGAGATGGCCTTCGACATGCGCCTGACCCGCAAAGCTGAAATGCAGCGGAACTGGCTGTTCACCCACCCCGATTTCCAGCGCAACGCCGTGGTTGGTCAGCAGCAACTGGAACTGGGCGAGCAGATAGTCGGCGAACAGATCCGGCCGGGTGAGGGTGGTTTCGTAAACGCCGGGAGCGGCAACAAACCCGTAAGCCAGACGAGAGTCGGGGTGCGCGACGCTGTCGATGCGCACCCGCACCACCGGATAGCAAGCCCGCACGCGGCCGGGCGGCAGCGTGCCCGCGATGAACTCGGCCAGCTTGTCGCGCAGATGGGTGACGGCGGCGGTATAGAGGGCCTGCACCTGATCGAGCGCGGTTTGCGCATCGGTGAAGACGGCGCTGGCGGTCGGGGCGGGGCAATGCAGGGCGTGAGGGCGGTGCGACATGTTGCGGGCTGATGGCGAGAGGTGGCGGAACGATGGCCAGTATTGTCTACCCGGAGTTTTTCACATCACCACACAACGCTGCACGGCAAGCACCCAAGAATGCAATATGCTTGCTCGGTTGCCCCTATCTTCCCTGTTTCGGTTTTATTTCCATGCGCATCCTGAGCTGGTTTTTGCGGTTGGTGGTCTTCCTGCTTTTGTTCGGTCTGGCGCTGAACAATCTGGAGACCGTCACCCTGCACCTGCTGTTCGGCACCGAGTGGCGCACGCCCATGATCGTGCTGCTGCTCGTGGTGTTCGCCCTGGGCGCGGTGCTGGGCGCGCTGGCGCTGCTGCCTTCGTGGATGCGGCACCGAAAACAGGTCCGGCTGGCGCGCAACAGTGAGCCGCCGCCCAAACCGTCTGCTGCCACCGCCGTCGCTCCGGCCGATTTCCCGCAGCATCCGATCGACAGGCCGATCGATGGAGTTTGATCTTTGGTGGCTGCTGATCCTGCCCCTGATGTTCGCGCTGGGGTGGCTGGCGGCGCGCGTGGACCTGCGGCAGGTGGGCAAGGAGCGCGCCCTGCGGCGTGATGCCCCGCAGGCTTACTACCGCGGTCTCAACCACTTGCTCAACGAGCAGCAGGACAAGGCCATCGACGCCTTCATCGAAGCCATGACCGCCGATCCCGATACCGTCGATCTGCACTTTGCGCTGGGCAATCTGTTTCGCCGCCGTGGGGAATATGAGCGCGCGGTGCGGGTACACCAGAACCTGCTCGCCCGCGCCGACTTGCCGCGCGAAGCGCGTGAACGCGCGCAACTTGCCCTGGCGCAGGATTTTTTCAAGGCCGGGCTGCTCGACCGCGCCGAATCCGCCTACGAAGATCTGCGCCGCAGCGTCTATGCCTCGCAGGCGCTGACGGCGCTGCTGCAGATCAGTGAGCGCACCCAAGATTGGAACAAGGCCATTGCGCGTGCCGGCGAACTGGAGCTGCGCGCCACCGGCGCCTATCAGCGGCAAATTGCGCAGTATTGGTGCGAGCTGGCCGTGCAACATCACGCAGCAGGGCGGGCGCAGGAAGCTCAGCAGTCGCTCGACGCCGCGCTGCAGGCGGCGCCTCAGGGCGTGCGGCCGCGCTTGCTGCGCGCACAGTGGGCGCAGCAGCACGGTGAACTGGAATCGGCTTTGCGCATACTGGAATCCATCGATCTGGTGCAGCCTGAATTCATTGCGCTGGCGGCGGTGCAGATCGCCCAACTGCGCCAGCAGCTCGGGCAGGTGGCCGAAGGGCTGATGTGGCTGCGTCAGCGTTTGCAGCAGACCCCGGCCATCGACCTGCTCGACGCCGTGCTGCTGCTCGACCCCGATCCCGCCTCGCAGGCCCGGTGCGCGCAGGACTATCTGCAGTCGCATCGCAGCCTGCTGGCACTCAAGCGCGTGCTCGAACACCCCATGCCCGGCGCCACCGTGCCCGAAGCGGCAGCCGCCATGCAGGGCGCGGTGGACAATGCCTTGCGCAGTCGCCAGCGCTACCGCTGCGCGGCCTGCGGCTTCGAGGCGCGGCAATATTTCTGGCACTGTCCAGGCTGTCAGGGGTGGGAGACTTACCCGCCGCGCCGCCTGGAAGAACTCTCCCTTCTCGGATCATGAACGCAGAACAACTCGCCCAATCTCGTGTGCTCATCGTCGGTGACGTCATGCTCGACCGTTACTGGTTCGGTTCGACCGATCGCATTTCTCCCGAGGCGCCGGTGCCCGTGGTGCGCGTGCAGCGCGACGAAGACCGCGTGGGCGGCGCGGCCAATGTGGCGCTCAACGCCGCCGTGCTGGGCGCGCAGGCCACGCTGCTGTCGGTGGTCGGGGCGGACGAGCCGGGCCGCAAGCTGGTCACGCTGCTGGTCGATACCCCCATCCGCAACGCCATGCGGCAAGACCCCACGCTCAAGACCACGGTCAAGCTCAGGGTGGTGTCGCGCCAGCAGCAGCTTATCCGTCTGGATTTCGAGCACAAGCCTGATCACGAAGTGCTCGCCGCGATGATGGAGCGCTACGAGCAGGAACTGGCCTTCCACGACGTGGTGCTGCTGTCGGACTATGGCAAAGGCGGCCTCGAACACCTCGACCAGATGATGAATCTGGCGCGCACCCAGGGCAAGACCATTCTGGTCGATCCCAAGGGCCGCGACTACAGCCGTTACGCCGGCGCCACCCTGCTGACGCCCAACCGCGCCGAGCTGGCGCAAGTGGTGGGCGACTGGAGCAGTGAGCAAGACCTCACCGCGCGTGCGCAGGGCCTGCGCAAAAAGCTCAGCCTCAAGGCGCTGTTGCTGACGCGCTCGGAAGAAGGCATGAGTCTGTATACCGAGACCGGTGAACTGCATATTCCCACCGAGGCCAAAGAGGTGTATGACGTTTCAGGAGCGGGCGACACGGTAATTGCCACAGTGGCCGTGATGCTCGGCGCAGGGCTTTCCATGGAAGACGCGGTGCGCATGGCCAACCGGGCGGCGGGCATTGTGGTCGGCAAGTTGGGTACCGCCAGCGTGACGCCGAAGGAACTTTGGGGAACGACATGAGAGTCATCGTCACCGGTGCGGCCGGTTTCATCGGCAGCAATCTCGTCAAAGGGCTCAATGCCCGCGGCATTACCGAAGTGATCGCGGTGGACAACCTCACCCGCGGCGACAAGTTTCACAATCTGGTGGACTTGCAGATCTGCGACTACATCGACAAGACGGTGTTCTTCGAGCAGTTCGCCAGCGGCCACTACGGCAAGGTCGAGGCCGTGTTTCACCAGGGCGCCTGTTCCGACACCATGGAACACGATGGCCGCTACATGCTCGACAACAACTACCGCAGCAGCCGCATGCTGCTCGACGCCGGTCAGAAGCAGGGCGTGCGCCTGCTCTATGCGTCCAGCGCCGCCACCTACGGCGCCAGCAGCGTGTTTCGCGAGTCGCCCGAGTTCGAGCGCCCGCTCAACGTCTATGGCTACTCCAAGATGTTGTTCGATCAGGTCGTGCGGCGCGTGCTGCCGCATGCCACAACGCAGATCGCGGGCTTTCGCTATTTCAACGTGTACGGCCCGCGCGAACAGCACAAGGGACGCATGGCGTCGGTGGCGTTTCATCACTTCAACCAATACCGCGAACACGGCCAGGTCAAGCTGTTTGGCGAATATCAGGGCTACGGCCCCGGGTTGCAGGAACGCGATTTCGTCTGGGTCGACGATGTCGTGGCCGTCAATCTCTGGTTTTTCGATCACCCGGGCAAGAGCGGTATTTTCAACCTCGGCTCGGGTCGTGCGCAGCCGTTCAACGATGTGGCGCAAACTGTGGTCAACACCCTGCGGCAGCAGGCGGGGCAACCGGCCTTGAGCTTGGCGGAATTGGTGGATTGCGGCGAGATTGCCTACATTCCTTTTCCCGATGCGCTGGTCGGCAAATACCAATGCCACACCCAGGCCGACCTTAGCCATTTGCGCGCGGCGGGCTGCACCCATCACTTCGCCACGGTGGAAGAAGGCACCGCGCAATACATGCGCGCGCTGCTTGCCGCGGCCTGATCAACTCCGCTGCGCTTGTCGTGCGGCGTCGTGCAGCATCACCAGTAAAAGCCCCATGCCCGCGAGCATCACCACTGCTGTGATGACCAGCGCGCCGCGGTAGCTCCCTGTTTGCGCGGCAATCGAACCGGCCATTGCCGGGGCGACAATTTGTGCCACGCCGTAGCTCAAAGTCAGCCGGGCCATGGCCTTGGCGGGGTTGTCGGGAAAGCTGCGGCCGATCAGCGTGAGCGTGAGACTGACGATGCCCACGAACGTGCCGCCGTACAGCACGGCGCTGAGCAGATTCAGCGGCAGATTGAGCGTCATCGCGGGCAGGATGATGGAGACGGTCTGCAGCCCGAACGCCAGCAGCAAGGCCTGGAGGTCGCCCATGCTGCGCGCCAGCCGATCCCATACAAAGCTCGACGGCGCCGCGGCAAGCCCCACGATCACCCAGACCCAGCCGCCCTTGTCCGCCAGCGCCGGCAGTTTGTCGAGAATGGCGACGATGAAGGTCGCGCTGATCACATAGCCGAAACCGGCGCAGAAATAGACGGCGATGAACAAAGCCATCCAGCGCCTCGGGGGCGGAACGACAGCGGTTTTTGCACCAGCGCCCCCCAAGGGCCCGGATGCTGCGGGCGAGGGCAGCCATAGCCAAGCGGGCACGAAAAACACCAGACCGAGCAAGCCCAGCCCCACCCATTGCTGCGCCCAGCCGAGCCGATCCATCATGGCGCCAACGGCCAGACCCGAGACCACGACGCCCAGCCCCAGCCCGGTGAAATGCAGACCCAGCTCGGGCCGGTGACCGTGGCGGATCAGCCAGTTCAACGCCAGGCCCGAGGCCAGCAGCAGCCCCGCCGTACTCGACAGCCCGGAGACAAACCGCAGCACCGCCCAGACAGCGGTGTTGTCGGTGAAGCCCAGTGCGGCGGTCGTCACCACGGCCAGCACCAGCCCGATGCGATACATCACGAACTTCTGCCGCAAATTGCCCACCGCCGCGGCAATGAGTGCGCCGGTGATGTAACCGGCGTAATTGAAGGTCGCCAGCCAGCCCGCTGCCAGGGTGGTGAGACCGGCCTCGCGGTGCATCACCGGCAGCATGGGGGTGTAGGCAAAGCGCGCGAGCCCCACCGTGAGGATGAGGGCGCAGATGCCTGCGAACAGCACACGCAGGCGCGCGCCGTTGCTGGCGGTCGGGAGGGGGGATTGGCGGGTTGGCATGAAGGGGCGCAGAGCTTGCAGCGCTCGTAGCGCTCGCAGCAGATGCTATCCCCAGCCCCCTGCAAGCGGCTTACATCAGCACATGTTCGCCGGCATTGTTCTGGCCGAGGATGATGTAGTTGACCTTGCGGATGTCGGCGAGTTGCGTGCCCCCGGCATAGGAAATGGAGCTTTGCAGGTCTTCTTCCATTTCGCGCAGGGTGTCGGCCAGGCGGCCCTTGAGCGGCTCCAGAATGCGTTTGCCCTCGACGTTTCGGTAGGCGCCCTTGTTGTATTCGGAGGCGCTGCCGTAATACTCCTTGAACAACTGGCCATCGACTTCCACAATCTTGCCTGGCGACTCTTCGTGGCCTGCCAGCATCGAGCCGATCATCACCATGCTGGCGCCGAAGCGCACGCTCTTGGCGATGTCGCCATGTTCGCGGATGCCGCCGTCGGCGATGATGGGTTTGGTCGCCACTCGCGCACACCACTTCAGCGCCGAGAGCTGCCATCCGCCGGTGCCGAAGCCGGTTTTCATGCGAGTGATGCACACCTTGCCCGGGCCGATGCCCACCTTGGTCGCATCGGCGCCCCAGGCTTCGAGATCGATCACCGCCTCGGGCGTGCCGATATTGCCGGCGATGACGAAAGCTTGCGGCAGCTTGTGTTTGATGTGCGCGATCATGCGCCGTACGCTGTCGGCATGACCGTGGGCGATGTCGATGGTGATGTAGTCGGCGCCCGTGCCCTCGGCGGCGAGTTGGTCGATGAGCGCCTTGTCGTCTTCCTTGACGCCCAGCGAGATCGAGATGAACAAATCGGCATCGCGCATCTGGCGGGCGAAGGCCGCCACGTCCACATCGAAGCGGTGCATCACATAAAAGTAGCCATTGGCCGCCAGCCAGCGACAGACGTTGGCATCGACCACGGTTTTCATATTGGCCGGCACCACCGGCAGGCGAAAGCGCCGTCCGCCAAACTCGGTCGACGGGTCGCACTGGCTGCGGCTCTCCACCCGGCACTTGCGCGGCAACAGCAGAATGTTGTCGTAGTCGAAGATGTCCATCAAAGTCTCCAGAAGCGGCGCACGTTGGCAGCGCGCACAAAAAACCGGGCGGCAAGAAATTCGCGGCCCGGTGACTCATTCTAGGCCGATGCACATCGCTTCGGCACCCTAGAATTCCGCAATGCCTGCCCTCATCCAACAACTCAATCCCGAGCAGCACGCCGCTGTCACCCTGCCTGCTGAAAATGCCCTGATCCTCGCCGGCGCCGGGAGCGGCAAAACGCGGGTGCTCACCACGCGCATTGCCTGGTTGATTTCCACCGGGCAAGTCACGCCCGCGGGCATTCTGGCCGTGACCTTCACCAACAAGGCGGCGAAGGAAATGATGGCGCGGTTGTCGGCGCAACTGCCCATTCCGGTGCGGGGTATGTGGATCGGCACTTTTCACGGTCTGTGCAACCGCTTTCTGCGGGCGCACTGGCGCGAGGCCGGGTTGCCGCAGACTTTTCAGATTCTCGACATCCAGGATCAGCTCGCCAGCATCAAACGGCTGCTCAAGGCGCTGAATGTGGACGATGAACGCCACCCGCCCAAGCAGGTGCAATGGTTCATCAACGGCGCCAAAGATCAGGGTCTGCGTCCGGGTGATGTGGAAGCGCGCGATCCGCAAAGCCGACAACTGGCCGAGATCTACCTGGCCTACGAGGCCCAATGCACGCGCGACGGCGTGGCCGATTTTGCCGAGTTGCTGCTGCGCTCCTACGAGATTCTGCGCGACAACGCCGCCATCCGTTCGCATTACCGCCAGCGCTTCCGGCACATCCTGGTGGACGAGTTTCAGGACACCAACCGCCTGCAATACCAGTGGCTCAAACTGCTCGCCGGACCGGAGGACGCGCAGGGCGCTTGCGTCTTTGCCGTGGGCGACGACGATCAGAGCATCTATGCCTTTCGCGGGGCGCATGCCGGCAATATGGACGACTACCAGCGCGAGTTTCGTGTCCGTCACCTCATCAAGCTGGAGCGCAATTACCGCTCGCACGGCCACATTCTCGACAGCGCCAACACCCTGATCGCCAACAACGCCCGCCGCCTGGGCAAGAACCTGCGCACCGAGGCCGGTGCGGGCGAACGGGTACGCGTGTTCGAGGCGCCGAGCGACTATGCCGAAGCCCAGTGGTTGATCGAGGAAATCCGGCAATTGCTGCGCGAGGGGCTCGTGCACAGCGAGATCGCCGTGCTGTATCGCGCCAACGCGCTATCGCGGGTCATCGAAGGGGCGCTGTTCAATGCCGGCCTGCCTTACCGCGTGTATGGCGGTCTGCGGTTTTTCGAGCGAGCGGAGGTCAAGCATGCGCTGGCCTACCTGCGCCTGCTCGACAACCCGCAGGACGACACCGCCTTCCTGCGCGTGGTCAACTTCCCGGCGCGCGGCATTGGCGCGCGCACTCTGGAGCAGTTGCAAGACGCCGCCCGTCTGCGCGCCACGCCGCTGAGCGAAGCCGTGGACGCCCTCGGGGGGCGTGGTGCAGCCAGCCTGCAGGCCTTTCTCGATCTGGTCGCGCAGATGCGCTTTCAGACCGCCGCGATGAGCCTGCCCGAACTGGTGCGCCATGTGCTCGAAGCCAGCGGCCTCAACGCCCACTACCGCGAGGAACGAGAGGGTCAGGAGCGGCTGGAAAACTTGGAGGAACTGGTCAACGCCGCTGCCGCCTTCGTCACCCAGGAAGGCTTTGGCCTGCAAGCGACGGCGCAGCAGCGTCAGGCGCTTGGAGCCGCGCCCGGCAGCTTCGCCGCCACAGACGGCATCGATCCGGCCACCGGCGAAACCCTCTCGCCGCTGACCGCCTTTCTCACCCACGCCGCGCTCGAAGCCGGCGACAACCAGGCGCAGAACGGACAGGACGCCATTCAGATGATGACCGTCCACGCAGCCAAGGGACTGGAGTTCGACGCCGTGTTCATTACCGGGCTGGAGGAGGGTCTGTTCCCGCACGAAAACGCGCTGAGCGAAACCGATGGTGTGGAAGAAGAGCGTCGGCTGATGTATGTGGCCATCACCCGCGCGCGCAAGCGTCTCTACCTCAGTCTGGCCCAGACCCGCATGCTCCACGGCCAGACGCGCTACAACCTGCGCAGCCGGTTCTTTGACGAACTTCCGGCCGAATCGCTCAAGTGGCTCAGCGCCAAACAGCCGGGGTTCGGCGGCGGTTTCGGAGCCGATCAGCACAGCAGTTGGAGTTACACCCCGAAAGTATCGGTGCCGTCATTCACGCCCGCGACTTCCAACGCAGGATCACCCTTAAGCACTGGGTTTTCTCCGGCAGGCGTTAGGGGGTCGAGTCAGCCCGGAGCGCGTTCGCATGGCCTGCGAATTGGGCAAGCCGTGTTTCACAACAAATTCGGTGAGGGCGTCGTGCTCAGCTTGGAAGGGAACGGTGAAGACGCCAGAGCCCAAGTCAAGTTCAACCGCCACGGCGCCAAGTGGCTCGCGCTGAACATCGCCAAACTCACGCCAGTGAATTAGGGACAGTCTGCACAACTGCTTGCATGAGGCGGCTGAACCAGCCGCCTCATGCAAGGTTTTCGACCGCTAAGCGCTGACATGCCCTGTTTTCGGCCTGGAAAATAAAAAGGCCTCACAGCAAAAGCTGTAAGGCCTTGATTCTTCTCTGTATTCTGTGGCTCCTCGACCTGGGCTCGAACCAGGGACCTACGGATTAACAGGCCCTGCTGACCCTCTGCGAGACGCGATACTACGCCAAAACACACGCGCAGATGAAGCATTTTCGGGGGGTAGAGATTAAAAAAGGGAGGCCGGTGCGCCCGCACCGCCTCCCCACTCCGCTGCGCCTGGTAGCCACAAAGCCACGCGGCGGAGGTACTGCAAAAACATCAGGCCGTGAGAGCATCCTTCATAACCGCGAAGCTCTCGGCGTGCCGCACAGCGACATCGATGGTCTGCATGGCGCGGATTTGCACCGCGCCCGCCTCATAAGCGCCAGACGCATAGGGGTTCGGCAGAATTTCGAGCACGCCCCATTCGCCGATCAGCAGGTCAGACCAGTTGCCGAAGATTACAGCACTGCACACGCCGGTCGCTGTGCCTTTGGTCAGGTTGGACGGCACGTTGTTGCTGAATGCAGCGCGATAGCCCAGGATGCTGAACCCAGCATCGCCCGATGCGGTGGAGCCAGGCACGGAGGCAGCGGGCGCGCTGTTTTCGTTCATGCCGCCTCGCCCGGCCCACAGGTATTCGCCCGTGGTGGACTTGAGGCGGGAGAGCGCACCCAGCACGGCCGGGTTACTCAGGAAGCCCAGCGCGCCAGAGTCGGCATTGGCTGCGGCAACGACCGTGGAAAGCTCGATCAGGTGGTCGAAGGTCACAGCCGCGCCGTTGGCGCCGCCCTCCACACTGCCCACACCGCCCAGACTGAGCAGACCGAGCGGCTGCGCTGCAGTACCCGTGCCTGCGATGGCGGCGGAATCGATGGCGATGGCGATTTGCTGCACCATGTCGCCGCGCACCAGCATTTCAGCATCGGGCGTGCCTTGCATCAACAAATTGCGGCTCAACACGCCGATGCTGCCGACCGTTTTCGGGCGCAGCGACACCACGTCGAAACCGCCTGTACTGGCCGTCAGCGCTTGGCCCTCGGTAATCCACTGCGCGGCGCCTGCGGCGGTGCGGCGGGGAATGTCGACATTGCCCACCAGGCCAGAGAGCACGGTGGCGCCGAGCTGCATGACGCGGCACTTGTTGCGCAACAAATCGATGAAATTGCCGCCGAGCAGGTTGGTGGCAACCAATGAACCGCCAGCTGCGCCGGTCAGTGTGTTGTAGTCGCGGCGCTGCGGCACCAGCATTTCCAGCGGAATGAACACGCCTGCCGTATCGCGGCCAATACGCTTGGCGATGGCGCGGGATGCTTCGCGTTCAAGTCCTGCGCCCGCCCAATCGTGGCTCGCTGCGGCCAGGATGGCGCGACTCAGCGAGTAACGATTGCGGTCGCTGGCCGAGAAGTCCAGAGAGGAACCGAACTCGGCCAATTGTTGAAGTTCGGCGCTGCGACGTTGCTGGCGCTCACCATCCGCGATGAGTTTTTCCAGGATGATGCCGCGCACCTCGTCAATGGACAGGCCGCGCTGGATCATGTCGCGCTTGGTCTCCGAAGGGACTTTGTGCGTAACGCACAGCGCCTCGATTTCGGCAATGCGCGCGCGCTCCATCTCGACGGCGCTGCGCTGATTGTCTGCATCGGCGGCCAAAGCGCGGCGCGCGGAGCGGGACAAAAGAGTGGTGTCTTCAGTGGTGTTCATGGTGGAATAGCTCCGAAAAAAGCCCGCGTTCGGGTCAGCCGGGACAGCCACGGCGCTCACCTCCAGCGGTTTGAATGGGAATCGCAGGGTCTTGCCATCGCCTTGCGCCACGGGCGGGCCCGCGTACTCATAGCCGATGGAAACGCTGCGCAGAATGCCGTCTTGCACGTCCTGCAGCACCGCCTGCGCGCGCTGCGAATTGCCGAACCGTGCGACACCGCGCAGCTTGCGGCCATCGGTGCGCAATTGATCGACCACGCCAATTGGCAGACCGCTGGCGTCGTGCGCCTCGATCAGGGGCAGCGGAGCCCGTGACAGGTCAATCGATGCAGGGGAGTGGTCGAGCACTTCCAAAAAATCGCCCCGATCCACGGGGGTATCAGTGGAGAGTGTCACAGGGACGGTTCGGCTTTTCAGGTCGGGCTTGCCCAGGGCAAGCTCACGGGTTCGCAGGGTCATGGGGCGGCGCTCCAGTTGGTATCGCGCTGCAGCGGCCACAAAAAAGGCGACGGCCAGCAGCAAACGCAAACAGGCCCAAGGGCCTCTCGTCGTTTCCGCCAGTCGTCGCCTTGCGACGCTCCCACCTTCGCGAAGGTTCGCCGGTCAATCGACAGCGCGAAGCTATGTCGATCTCCAGGGCGAGCCCGCATGCAAAAGCTCGAAACAGGTTTAAGCATAGCGCGCAAGATATGACTCTGCAATAGTTTTCAGGCCGGGCGCAGGTTGGCTGCAGGGAGGTTTTGTAGTGGCTGGCGCGCAAGCGCTTCCAGATCGTCAGCGATGCGCTGCAGGATGTCCGCCCATTGATCGAAGTCGGTCGGGGTGTAGAGAATCCATCGGCTCTCGCTGGGGTCGTCTGCCCGCCTGAGAATGCCGCCCGTCTGCAGGGCCTCGCTGCGCAGAAACCAAAGACCGGCCGGGCTGCACCAGACCCGGCACGGCGCGGATTGCAGGAATTGCGGCACAGGAACCGGCGGCATGGCCGGGGGGTGTTCATTCATCGTCGGGTTCATCATCGGGCTCCGCAGGGTTGATGGCCGTTTTCAGCCGGGAAATGCCCGCACCCTCCCGGCCGGTATCGCGCAGCGTGGAAACGATTCCCAGCAGGCGAACCAGATCGGGGGAGGCGGGCGCAAAGGGGTCGGCAAACAGGCGCAGCCAGTGCACCACGGCGTCGAGCAGATCGACGGCGGGCAGCCGCACCAGGGCAGCTCGATAAGCTTCAAGCTGTTTCAGCAGCTCGCCCTGCTGCGCGGCCAGCTCAGCGGCCGAGCCTTCGTGAAACTCCACATCGGCGCGGGCTTGGTCGAGCGCCTGTTCGAGTTGCGCCACGCGGGCGCGCAGGTCGAGGACTTCGCGCACCACGGGCGCCAGGGCGGCGGCGCGCAGGCGTTCGGGGTGGTGGGCAATGAGTTGTCGCATGGCGCTGGCCGCGCTGACCCGGCCGTCCGGGTCGAGGTGCAGCTTTCCGCCGTGCACCCATTGCGAGACAGACTGACGGCTCACACGGAGCATGCGCGCCAGGTCTGCGGGACGCAGCCGAACCTGCGCCGCGTCAAGCGCGGGCGCATCCGGGAACAGCCCGGCAAAAGCGCCATTCGTTTTCTCTATCGCGTCAATATCAGTCATAGTGTCAGCCTGTGGAGTTGTTGCCTATGAAAAGTCAGCACACACACCCGGTTTTCCGCGCCGTTTCGCACCCGTATGGGCTGTGGCCGGGGAGTACCTTTTGCGGCGCGCAACAAACTCGGCGATCTGGCCGGTTTTGGTGGGAGAGGGGGAGTTGGTGGGATGATTCCCAGCTATCCGTTGTATGTTTTTCACTCTGGTTTCTCCTGCGCTTGGTTAGAAATGACCCCACCAACTCCATCTCTCCCACCAAGATGTCGAGGTTCAACCATCCATCGAACAGATCCCGCATACAGCGCGCCGCGCTTGAAGGCCAGCCCAGACACTATGCGCCCCGCGTGAGACTGCAGATACTTGCCCAGGCGCAGCGCCGAGAGTTCACCACTGCGGTCGCCAGCCACTTCGGCGATGGCGTCGCGCAGCTCGAAGTCGGCAGCGGCCGCGCGGTCGATAGCGCGCCCGATCACATCCCGCAGCGCCTGCGGCCGGTTGCTGAAGTGGGCATGCCAAGCCGAGAGCAGCCCCATCAGCGCCACGCGGGCGGGGTCGTCTTCGCGGGTCGCATCCAAGGCGTCAAGGGGGTCGGGATAACCTGCCCAGACCAGCGGGCCGCGCACGGCCTGACTCCATTCAACAAAGCGCCAGGGCTTCAGCGCGGGCTTATCTGAGGCGACGGCATAGGCGCGCAGGAAGGTCAGCATCGCGGCCAGCAGGCGCGGGCGTTCACGCTCCACCCAAGCCAGCAGATCACGGCTGAAAGCGCGGTTCTCCGGGTGTTCCACGCGCGCGTCGAGGTGACAGGGCAGCACACGCTGCGCCACATCGCCCACGGGCTGCGCGTTGTTGCCGGTTATGGCAATCGTTGCCGTGGTCGGCACTTCCAAGGTGCGAGAAAATCCCAGCACGCGCTCGCGCATCGTCGCTGAGGTCGAGACAATGCACAGTCCATCCGACTTGAAGCGCCCGTTTACGTTGTCGAGCAGCAGGGCCGATTGCCCATCGGCCAGCGCAGCAAACAGGGTTTTGCGCAGCTCGCCATCATCGGGTGGAAAGGCTTGTATCGCCGGATCATGCCCCAGTACCAGGCGCGGCCAGGCGGTCGCCAGCAGGGTCTTGCCGGTGGCCGGGGTGGTCGCCGAGAACAGGAATAGCGGCGCCATGTCCAGCATGCGACGCTGCAGCAGGGTGAACCCATAGGCCAGCGCCACGGCTTTGTCCACCCCGCCTACGAAGGGGAATTCGCTCACCACTTCAGCCACTTGTTCCAGCGCGTCGAGCCCCTGCTGGCGCGTCGGCTGATCGGGGATGGCTGGCACTTTCAAGCGTCCAAAGTCGAGCAGCAGGCCCGTGCGGTCGTCATAGCCTGATCGGCCCATGACGCGCCCGTCTGCCGGGTTGAAGGTCGGGTGCGGAATGACGCCAGTGAGCACGGGCAGCGACTCGCCCCCGCTCGATAGCAGCGACGCAGCCAGGCCCGGCGGCGGATTGCACGGCGCCAGCGCACCATCCTTGCGCCGCCGAGAAAAGCTGAACAACCTCGCCAGCTCGGTCTGCATGCGCGGCACGTCGAGCGGCCGCACCACAAGCGAGCCGGAAGCGCCTCGGTAGTGCGAGCGCGGGCTGGCCGCGGCGGCGCGCTCGACGGTCACAATTTCCGTGCTGCGGCGAAACAGCGCGGGCGGTTTCAGCGCGGCGAACCCGGCCAGGCAGGCGTCCACCAGCTCGGCCAGGTTGTCCTCGCCTGCGACAAAGTTTCGCGCCATGTCGGGGGTGTTGTCGGGCGCTTGCGCGGACTCCACCAGCGCGCGGATTTTTTCGGGGATCGGGTCACTACTCATGGCCTGCATACATCCTCGCGACGTCGTTTAAGTCTCCGCAACCCGCATCGGGCCACACCAGCCGCACACAGCGTCCAGCGGCAAGCCAGCGGGCTGAGCATTCCTTGGCGGCAGCCTCGCCAGCCGGGTCGGCATCGACACCGATCACCAGTTCGGGTACACCGCGCAGCACGGGCAGCGCGGCTAGGTTTCCAGCATCGATGGCTGCCCACACCGGCAGGTCGGCATGCGCCAGGCTCAGCGCGGTTTCGATGCCCTCGCAGATGCCCAGCGGTTGCCCGCGTTCCATCGGGAAGAGCCGGATCACGCCGCCTGCCTTACGGTGGCCTGCGGCCAGCAGGCGGGGGGTTTCTAGCGGCGCCTTCTCGCCACTGGCGAGCACCCAGGTTCGGTGCAAGCTGATCGGCTGGCCGGTGCGCGCATCCGTGACCAGCGCCACCAGGCCGGGGCCTGTGTAACCGCTGGGGTGTTGCAAGGCCGGGTTGCAGCGCAGGTGTGAACCTTCGGGCGGAATGCGGCACGCACGCGCCTGGAGATAGGCGAGTGCAGCGCCGTGCAGAGGCTGCGCTGCAGCCCATTCGCGGGCTGCCCAGGGCGCAAGTCCATCGCGATGCGGGGTCGGCTTGGCGGGCTTGCTGCGCGGCGCAGCGGGCTGTGTTTCGCGTCCTGCAGCGCCAGACCATCCGCAGCGGTGGCAACGCCAGACCACGCGGCCGTCGCCCTCGCGCCGCACGGCCAGCGCCTTGTCCTTTGGCCCTCGGTCGCATTGCGGGCAGGACAGACGGTTTTCACCGATGCGCAGTTCGGCAATATCGAAGGGTGGCGCCGCGGTCATGGCAAGTCCCAAAAGCTGACCAGGTGACCGCGCGGCTCATAAATCCGACAGGTCAAAGGCCCGGGCTTTACCGAAAACCGCCCCCCGCGGAATTGAAAGTGCCCCCGGCCATAGTCGCGCGCGGTGGCGATCAAATCCCGCATTTCGGGGCAGTTCGCAAGGCCGCGCGGGTCGGCAGTCAGATAGGCGGCTTGTTCACGCAGAACGCATAAGAGCCGCTGGACTTCAGCCCGCTGCGCTCGGTCGCTCGCTCGTTTCGCCAGGGCCTCGGCGCGTTGCGCACGAGCGGCGCGCTCGCGCCGCAGGCGTTGACGCTCGACACGCGACATTGGCGGCGTAGGGGGTAAAGCGCGGCTCATTTGGATAGCCCATCGCGCTGCAGCAGCACGCTGCGGCCGATGTCCACGGCGGCCCGTTGGAAATTCTCAGGGTGAAAACGCAGGCGGTTAGTCAGCGCGATCAGTGCGCCCGCTTGCACCAGCTCGCTGCGGTGGTTGCGGATGAACCAGCGCAGGCTTTGTTCGGTGGGAAACGCCGCGCGCACTTCGTCGCGGCTGAGTATTTCGCGCAAGTCCACAAAATCGCGGAGTTGCGGCTGTTCATTGGTTGCAGACATCGTGAATCCTCCAGTTTCAAGCCCTTGCCGGGGCGCATGAAGGATTCTTTCGATGGGCGCCGTTATCAGAAACCCAGTTTCACAAAATTTTTTTGCACTAGCCGTACGCTCGCAGCGCCGGGAAATCGTCTTGCCCAGGGCCGCGACGACGTTGTGCGTTGACGGCGGCTCCAATCAATTTCGCTGCATTCGGGCCAGAGCGCAGCGGGCCAAACAACACCTCCGCGATGGTCGCGAAGTCCGCCCAGCGCAGGTATCCGGGATCGCATTCCGGGCGCTCGCGGCTGCCGTACACCATCACGTCGACGCTGCGCGCCCACAGCAGCGCGCTGGCCTTCGGCTCCAGCTCGATCCAGCCTTCATGCTCCCAATCTGCGTTCGGCAACGCCTCGATCATGACGCGGGCGTTTTCCAGCCAACTGGCATGCTGCGGCGCCACGTTGGCGAGCGTCTGCAGGTCGCGGACAATCAGCGGTCGCAAGCGGTCGACTGCGCGGCGATGTTGAAGCCAGCCCAGGTGCGACCAGCGGCGGTGCGTAATCAGGTGCGCCGCTGCGGCGTCGGTCGCCCACGGCAGGCGATCCGCCTCGCGCGCTGCATCGAATGCGGCGGCCAGTCTTTCGATGGCGGCCGAGTAATTGCGTACGTAAGGCTGACTCCCGGCGCGGCAATCGCGGGGCGCGACGTGCCAGAGGATGCGCAGGTTTTTCATCAGGCGCCGCGCCAGGGTGGCCTGCGGGTCGCGCGGGGCGCGGCGCTCGGGCCTTCGGTCAGGCGGTAAGTCGATTTGCGGCCGCTGATCCCGGATTGCTTGCGCATAGGCGCGCGCATCGTCGCCGACATCTTTCAAGGTCAACCCGATGGCGGCGGCGATCTCGGCGTCTGCGGCGTCATCCATGACCAGCTCTGGCGCCGTGTCGGTGGCGACCACGAGGTTTTCGATCAACCATTGACGCTCGCGCTGCGACGGGTTCACTTTGGCGATGTGGCACCAGGCGTCGCGCATCCCGCTGGTGTCGTCGCGCAGTAGCCGCGCCGCGGCAATGGCGCGCCAGGGCGGGCTCAACCAGGGCTCGTCGAGGCACAGAGGCTCCAGCACGCTGCGCGCCCACACGGGCGCGCAAGCGTGAAGATCGGGGACGATCTTGCGCATTCACCCCGCCCTGCGCGCACGCCACGCGGCCAGACTGACCACATTGCCAGACGACGTGTCACGCGGCGGCGAAAACGCCACACAGCGCCCCCGTTGTCGCGACAACAGGTCGAGGTCAAACAAGGGCGCAGGCCGTGGCATGGCGAGCACAGCATCGATCCACCGTGTTTTGGCCCTCTGATGGGCCTCATTACGTGTTTTGCAGACCTCCTCCGGCACTTTGACGAGCACGCGATATCGTCCGCGCGAAAATCGCTGGACTCTCTTTGCCCCCGGTAAACGGGCCAGGTCTGAGTGCGCCCCCATGCGCGAAGTGGGCACTTCGCCTGAGGGGTAGATCGTGACGCAGGTTTTAAGCCGTCCCGGCATGCCGGGAAACTGGTCAGGCGCGACCAGCCCGGCCGCAACAAGCGCTTCTTGCGAGCCCACATAGGCATCGCCCCACGAATAATGCGCCTGCCGGGTAACGCCATCAGAGTACGGCTCGACAGGGCCGCATTCGCTGGGATCTTGAGGCCATCCGGGGAAATAAACCGAAGCGGTAAACCGACCAGAAAGGTCTTCATGTCTGACCAGTCTGACGTCGAAACCCCGCGGGTCGTTGACGTGCGTAATCCACTTGGCGGCGCCCGGCTCGCCGGGATAGCGCTGTCCGACGCCGATGCCCAGATCGAGCAGTTGCTCGCGGGTGCCTGTAATGGAATCGCCCCAAAGATGCTGCTTATACTCCAGCGAAGACCGATTTTCTTGCGGGCTCATCACAGTTTCCCCTCAAAAACCCGTGCCATCAGGCGGCGGCGACTGTCCGTGTTCAGGTGGGCGTAGCGCTGCACCATGCGCAACTGCCGATGTCCGAGCGTGTCGGCAATTTCCAGCAAGCTTGCCCCGTGCTGCGCCATATAGCTGGCCGCTGTGTGTCGGCAGTCATGGAACCGGAAATTCTTGATGTCTGCCGCGGCCAGGGCATCGCGGAATGCCTGTTCCATCGCGTAAGGCTGTGACGGCCGCAGGCGCGACCGGAAGACCAGCGCCGAGCTGGTGGCCGCGTCGCGGGGGGCGAAGCGTTGCAGCTCCTCACAGACCGAAGGCAGCAAGACCAACACGCGCCGGTCTCCGTTTTTCGTATCGTGCAGAATGGCCTCGGCGCGATCCAGATTGATGTCGCACCAGCGCAACGACAGCAGCTCACCACGGCGGGCGCCAGTGGTCAGTGCCATCGACACCAGCAGGTGTAGGCGGGGCCAGGCGGCTGCTTTGCAGGCCGTGAGCAGGCGCGCGCGTTCATCGTCGGTCAGGTAACGCACCCGGCCGCGGTTTTCCGGGAATTTGTCGACGTGTCGGGTGGGCGACTCAAAACCGCGCGGCACCAGGCGCGCACGCCGCGCCCAGGCGTACAGGGCGGCCAAGGCGACCAGGTAACGATTGAGGGTCGGGCCGCTGCGCTTGGCCGCCTTGCGCCGGAAGATCGGTTTTCCGTCTGCGTCAAGGCCGCCATAGACGCGCGCTGGCTCCTCGCCCAGGCGGGCCAGGGCAGAGTCGACGTCATCGGGGGAAAGCGAGATCACAGAGCGTTCGCCCAGCAGGCGAACCCAGGCGCCGATACGGTGCGCTCTGGAGGTATCGCGGCCAGCGTAGGACGCGAGATAGCGGCTGGCAATGTCGGCCAGCGTCGGCTCGGCTGCGGCAACAGCCGGATTTTGCGGTGCGTTCATGTCGGTTCCTTGGAGGTGAAGCCGATTTTCATCGGCGGACTTCGCAGAAGGCCCGACAAGGGCTTGAAACTAAAGAGGTTTTGGCTCCTCGACCTGGGCTCGAACCAGGGACCTACGGATTAACAGTCCGGCGCTCTACCGACTGAGCTATCGAGGAACAGCAAAGCACAAAACTATACTGCGCAATCAATCTGACGTCAATAGATTTCGCAGTGATGCGCGAAGACGGTCAGTCGAACACTGGCGTTTCCACCCCGAGAACCTTGTGCAGTTTCGGGCTGGTGGTGGTGTATTGCAGGTGGATTTTTTTCTCCGGGAAGATGAAGGGCGCTGCGCCGAATGCGGCGAGGGCGGCTTCATGGAAACCGGAGAGGATGAGTTTCTTTTTGCCGGGATAGGTGTTGATATCTCCCACCGCAAAAATACCGGGGATGCTGGTCTGGAATTTTTCGGTGTCGACGACGAGTTGCTTGCGCTCGATTTCCAGCCCCCATTCCGCGATGGGGCCCAGTTTGGGAGACAGGCCGAAAAAGACCAGCAACATATCGAGCGGCAGGCGGCGAGTGATGCCGTCGTTGCCTGTGACCTTGATCATGTGCAGCTGACCCTCAGCGTTTTCTTCGTAGCCGCTGACTTGGCCGACGAGGAATTGCATTTCGTGCTGTTCGCAAAGGGCGTGCATCTGCGCGACGGATGCGGGGGCGGCGCGGAATCCGTCGCGGCGATGAATGAGCGTGACGCTTTCCGGCTTGTTTTCGCTGGACTGAACGAAGTGCAGCGCCCAGTCGAGTGCCGAGTCGCCGCCGCCCACGATGACCAGGTTTTTGTTGGCGAACTGCGCCGGGTTGCGAACCCGGTAGAACAACTGGCTGCCTTCGAATTTATCGAGTCCGTCCACCTTGAGGGTGCGGGGCTGAAAAGAGCCCACCCCGGCGGCGATGAACACGGTTTTGGTAAGCAGCCGGGTGGATTTAGTGGTTTCCACGAGGAAGCGGCCATCGGCCTGGCGTTCCAGCACAGTGACTTCCTGCCCGAGGTGGAGGGTGGCGCCGAAGGGTTCGATCTGCTTGAGCAGGTTGTCGGTCAACTCCTGCCCGGTGCACACCGGCACGGCGGGAATGTCGTAAATCGGTTTGTCGGGGTAGAGCTCGACACATTGCCCGCCCGGGTGAGCCAGGGTGTCGATGACGTGGGCCTTGATCTCCAGCAAGCCGAGCTCGAACACCTGGAACAGGCCGACCGGGCCCGCGCCGATGATGACGGCGTCCGTTTCAATGATGTCGGCCGCGACTGAAACGGGAGAGGCGTTGGATAGGTCCATGCGAGAGGGTCTTGAGAAATAGATCAAGGCGGCAACACGGCCGCCGATGGAGTTAGAACGTGCGGTGAGCAGATCAGCGCTGCAGGAATTGCAGTTTGTCGGGCTTGTCTTTCCACTCGTCCGCGTCATCGGGTGCGGCTTTGCGTTTGGTGATGCTGGGCCACTGGCGAGACAACTCGGCGTTGAGCTTGATGAAGGCTTGCTGATCGCCCGGCACGTCTTCTTCGGCGTAGATGGCGTTGGCCGGACACTCGGGCACGCACACGGCGCAATCAATGCATTCGTCGGGGTCGATGGCGAGGAAGTTGGGGCCTTCACGGAAGCAGTCCACCGGGCAGACGTCAACGCAGTCGGTGTATTTGCAGCGGATGCAGTTTTCAGTAACGACGAAAGTCATTTGCGGAACCGGATGTATCAAAGGGTCAAAATTTTAACTGGCGCGGCCAGGTCGGCTCTGCATCAGATCAAAACCCGGCTATCGCAGGGGTGAGGCCATGAAAAAACCACCGCGCCCGCCAGGCAGGCAACGGTGGTTGAGTGGTGGCAACGCGCTCAGGTTTTGCGCGAAGTCGCCGCGGCCAGCGGCACGGCCGACGCACTGCGCGTGCGTTGGCCCATGCGCTGCCACAACTCGAAGCCGATCATGCCAGCGACCATGCTGCTGAAAAACACCCACTCCTGCCAGGTCGAGGCGGCCAAAGATGCGAGCGATGGCCCCGGGCACAGCCCGGTCATGCCCCAGCCGATGCCGAAAATGGAACTGCCCAGAATGAGCTTTCCGGTGATGCCCCGGGTCGATGGAAAGGCGATTTTTTCGCCGACGAGCGATCGGGCGCGTCGTTGCGCCAGTTGCATGGGCACAAGTGCGACGACCACGGCGGTGACCATGACGAGAATCAGGCTCGGGTCCCAAGGCCCGGCGATGTCGAGAAAGGCAATGACCTTGGCGGGATCGGTCATGCCCGACACGAGCAGGCCGATACCGAACACGATGCCGCTGAGAAAGGCGAGGGTTTTCATGGCTCAGGCCCCTCCGAGGATGTGGCGCATGACGAACGTGGTCGCCATGCCCATGCCGATGAAGGTGCCCACTGCCGCCATCGAGCGCGGCGAAAACCGGGACAGCCCGCAGACGCCATGGCCGCTGGCGCAGCCCGAGCCCAGCCGGGTGCCGAAGCCCACAATCAATCCGCCGATCGCAATCACCGGCCACGACTCGCCGTAATGTGCGCCGGGCACCGGGCGGAACATCACCCAGATGAACGAAGCGGCGATCAGTCCGCCGAGAAACCACAGCCGCCATGGCGTGGGGCGTTTGGCCTGCAGGGCTTCGTTGATGGCGCCGCCGAAAATGCCGCTGATCCCGGCGATCTTGCCGCCGCCCAGCGCCATGGCGCCCGCTGCCGCGCCAATCAGCGCCCCGCCGAGAATGGCCGTGCCGGGCGTGAAATGCGCCCAATCGATGCTGAACATTTGTCTCTCCTTCGTGACATGGGCATGTGTGTCTCTGGTTTTATTGACGCCAGCCAGTATTCTGGTCAGGCCGTTTGCCGTACCGCGCCGACATGCGAGCGTCGCGGTACCAACTCATTTGCCAGGCGGTTCGTTGCCGCCGTGGCAGTAAATCTGATAGAGGGTCATCAGCACCGCGCTGGCTGCCGGGCTGGCCAGGCTGTAATACACCCGCTTGCCCTCGCGCCGCGTTTTCACCAAGCCTTGCGCACGCAGCACGGTGAGCTGCTGCGAGAGCGTGGGCTGGCCAACGTCGCAGGCCACCTCCAGGTCGCTGACGCAGATCTCCCCGCGGTTGATCTGACACAAAATAAGCAAACGGTCAGGATTGCCCAGGGTTTTCAACAAGGCGCCCGCCTGTTCCGAGTTGCGCCGCATGAGCTCGACGCTGGGAATCTCAAAATCTTGCGTGCTTGACATTGACATGGCTCACTTAATCAGGTAACTCCTAATGGAAAAACAATATATTCTTTTCTATAGTGTTTCTGCAACGCATTTCGCCTAGGAGATACCCGTATGAGTACGCAGACCCCCACCGTTCAGAGCTGGTTTCACGCGCCCACCTTTACGGCGACCCATTGCATCATCGACCCCGAAACTCGCCACTGCGCAATTCTCGACAGCGTGCTCGACTTCGACTACGCCTCGGGTCGCACCAAAACCGACTTCGCCGACCAGATCGCCGCCTACGTGCGCGAGCAGGGGCTCACGGTGGACTGGCTGCTGGAAAGTCATGCCCATGCCGACCATCTCTCCGCCGCGCCGTATCTCAAAAAGCTGTTCGGCGGCCAGATCGCGATTGGCGAACACATTCAGGACGTGCAAAAGGTGTTCAGTCAGGTGTTCAACGACAGCACCATGCCCACCGACGGTTCGCCCTTCGATCATCTGTTCAAGGACGGTGAGACCTTTGCCATTGGCAAGCTGCAAGCCCGGGTGATGCATACCCCCGGCCACACGCCCGCCTGCGTTACTTATCTCGTGGGCGACAGCGCCTTTGTCGGCGATACTCTGTTCATGCCCGACTACGGCACGGCGCGCTGTGACTTCCCGGGCGGAGACGCGCATGTGCTTTACCAATCGGTGCACAAGCTCTACAGCCTGCCGCCGCAGACCAAGCTCTACCTTTGCCACGACTACATGCCCGGCGGACGCGATCCCATCTGGCAGACCACGGTGCAGGCCGAGCGTGAGGGCAATGTTCAGCTCAATGCGCAGACCACCGAGGAGGAGTTCGTCGCTTTCCGCAAAAAGCGCGACGCCACGCTGAACATGCCCGCGCTCATCCTGCCCTCGGTGCAGGTCAATGTGCGCGCCGGTGAAATGCCCAAACCCGAAGCCAACGGGGTCAGCTATCTCAAGCTGCCGGTGAACGCGCTGTAAACCATGTCGGAGCGGGTCCGGGCTGGTTAGACTGCTGGGCTTTTGCCTGTCTTCTGATCCGCCATGACCGCTGCCGATATCGCTTCCCAGAATCCGTATGCCAACCCGCAGGCCGCTGCTCGGCGGGTGCTGCAGGCGCTCAGCGCCGAACTGCAGCTCCCGGCGCAGCAGATTCAGTCGGCCATCGAATTGATGGATGGCGGGGCCACGGTGCCCTTCATTGCCCGCTATCGCAAAGAGGTGACGGGCGGTATGAGCGACGACCATCTGCGCACGCTGGAAGAGCGCCTGCTCTATCTGCGCGAACTCGAAGACCGCCGCGCCGTGGTGCTGCAGTCCATCGCCGAGCAGGGCAAGCTCACGCCCGAACTGCAGGCCTCCATCAGCGCGACTGGGCAAAAGCAGGAACTCGAAGACCTTTATCTGCCCTACAAGCCGCGCCGCGTCACTCGGGCGCAAAAGGCCCGCGAGGCCGGGTTGGAGCCGCTGGCCGATCTGCTCTGGCTGCAGCCGCAGACCGATCCGCTGCAGGCGGCGGCGGGTTTCGTCCGCCCGCAGGACAGCACCGAGGCGGCAGATACCTCCACCCCGCAGGCCTGCCTCGACGGCGCCCGCGACATTCTGAGTGAACGCTGGGCCGAAGCCCCGGCGGTGGTCGCCCCGATGCGTGAATGGTTGTGGCAGACCGGCCACCTGATCAGCCAGCTGCGCGCCGGAAAGGAGCAGGAAGGCGCCAAATTCCGCGACTATTTCGACTACGCCGAACCGCTGGACAAAGTGCCTTCGCACCGCGCCCTGGCCGTGTTGCGCGGGCGGGCGCAAGAGATGCTCGATGTCCGCATCGACCTGCCGCCCATGCCCGAAGGCACGGTCGCACCGACGCTGGCTGCCCTGGCCGAGGGGCGTCTTGCCGTGCTGCTGGGCTGGAGCCATCAGGGCCGCGCCGCAGACGACTGGTTGCGTCGCGTGATGCAGTGGACCTGGAAGGTCAAACTCTCCCTCACGCTGGAGCGCGAGTTGCTGTCGCGCCTGCGCGAACAATCCGAGGCGGTGGCCATCGATGTATTCGGTGCCAATTTGCGCGACCTGCTGCTGGCCGCCCCTGCCGGGCCGAAGGTGGTCATGGGACTCGACCCCGGCATTCGTACCGGGGTAAAAGTCGCCGTGGTCGACGCTACCGGCAAACTGCTCGATACCGCCACGGTTTACCCCTTCGAGCCGCGGCGCGACGTGCAAGGCGCACTCGCCACCCTGGCGGCGCTGGTGCAACGCCACGGCGTGCAGCTCATCGCCATCGGCAACGGCACCGCCAGCCGCGAAACCGATCTGCTCGCCGCCGAACTGCTGCGCAACGCCAACCAGCCTGGCTTGACCAAGCTCACGGTGAGCGAGGCCGGCGCCTCGGTGTATTCGGCCAGCAGTCTGGCCAGCCGCGAGTTTCCCGATCTGGACGTGAGCCTGCGCGGCGCGGTGTCCATCGCCCGCCGGGTGCAAGACCCATTGGCCGAACTGGTGAAGATCGACCCCAAGAGCATCGGCGTCGGCCAGTACCAACATGATGTGAACCAGACCGCGCTGTCGCGCAAGCTCGACGCTATCGTCGAAGACTGCGTGAACGCCGTCGGCGTCGACCTGAACACCGCCTCGGCGCCGCTGCTGGCCCGCGTGGCCGGCCTGAGCGCGCGCATTGCCGAGCAAATCGTGCTGCACCGCGACCAGACCGGCGCTTTCGCCAACCGCGAGGCACTCAGGACGGTGCGCGGCCTGGGCGACAAAACCTTCGAGCAGGCCGCGGGCTTTCTGCGCATCAATGGCGGCGACAACCCGCTGGACCGCACTGGCGTGCATCCTGAGAGCTATCCGCTGGTGGAAAAGGTGCTGGCTGCGGCAGGCCAGCCGATCAGCCTGTTGATGGGCAATCGGGATGCGCTGCAGCGCCTGCGTCCCGAGCAGTTCGTGGACGACCGCTTCGGCGCGTTCACCGTGCGCGATGTGTTGGCCGAGCTGGAAAAACCCGGCCGCGATCCGCGCCCCGAATTCCGCACGGCCAAGCTGCTCGATGGCGTGCACGATATCAAGCAGCTCGAAGCAGGCATGCAGCTCGAAGGCACGGTTACCAATGTCACCGCGTTTGGCGCGTTCGTCGATCTGGGCGTGCATCAGGACGGGCTGGTGCATGTCTCGCAAATGGCGCAGCGCTTCGTGAACGACGCCCGCGAGGTGGTCAAGACGGGCGACATCGTCAAGGTGCGTGTGGTTGAGGTGGATGTGGCGCGCAAGCGCATCGCGCTGTCGATGCGGCCGGCCGACCCGGCGCGCGATGCGGCGCGCCCGCAGGGCGGGCAGGGCCAGTCCCGTCCGCGTGAACGCCAGGAGGGCGGCCGCACGGGCAGCCATCGCGCGGGCGCTGCACCGTCTCCGCAGAACACCGCCATGGCGGCCGCCTTCGCCAAACTCAAGCGCTGAGGATGCGCCTGTTTGCCGTGTCAGATCAACTGCCCTGACACCGTCGCGCTTGAAAATATCCTCCTGACGCCGTATCTACAGGGCAGTTCAAGACGGAGGATTCCATGCGGATCGAAAAACTCACCACCCAGTTTCAGGAGGCATTGGCCGAGGCGCAATCGCTTGCGGTCAATCACGGCAACGCCTATATCGAGCCGGTGCATCTGCTGCACGCCTTGCTCGGCCAGGACGGCCCCAAAGCGCTACTCGCACGCGCCGGGGTGAATGTGCCGGGGTTGACGGCAGCCACCGCGCAGGCCATCGATCGTCTGCCCGAAGTCGAAGGCACCGATGGCAATGTGCAAGTCAGCCGCGAGCTCAATGGCCTGCTCAACCTCACCGAGAAAGAAGCCACCAAGCGCAACGATCAGTTCGTCGCCAGCGAATTGTTTTTGCTCGCTGTGGCCGACGACAAGGGTGAGGCCGGGCGCATCGCGCGTGAAAACGGCCTCTCCCGCAAGTCGCTGGAGTCGGCCATCGAGGCGGTGCGCGGCGGGCAGAACGTCAACAGCGCCGAGGCCGAAGGTGCGCGCGAATCGCTGAAAAAATACACCATCGACCTCACCGAGCGCGCGCGCCAGGGCAAGCTCGATCCGGTGATCGGCCGCGACGACGAAATTCGCCGTGCCATCCAGGTGCTGCAGCGCCGCACCAAAAACAACCCGGTGCTAATCGGCGAGCCGGGCGTGGGCAAGACGGCCATTGTCGAAGGGCTGGCGCAGCGCATCGTCAACGACGAGGTACCCGACAGCCTGCGCGGCAAACGCTTGCTGGTGCTCGATATCGCCTTGCTGCTGGCCGGGGCCAAGTTTCGCGGCGAGTTCGAGGAGCGGCTGAAAAACGTGCTCAAGGAGTTGTCGCAAGACGCCGGGCAGACCATTGTGTTCATCGACGAGATTCACACCATGGTCGGTGCGGGCAAGGGCGAAGGCGCGATGGATGCGGGCAATATGCTCAAACCGGCGCTGGCACGCGGCGAACTGCACTGCATCGGCGCGACCACGCTCGACGAATACCGCAAATACATCGAGAAGGACGCCGCGCTGGAGCGCCGCTTCCAGAAGGTGATGGTCGATGAGCCCAGCGTGGAAGACACCATCGCCATCCTGCGCGGCCTGCAGGAGAAGTACGAGGTGCACCACGGGGTGGAAATTACCGACCCGGCCATCGTCGCCGCGGCGGAGTTGAGCCACCGCTACATCACCGACCGCTTTCTGCCCGACAAGGCCATCGACTTGATCGACGAGGCCGCGGCCAAGATCAAGATCGAGATCGACTCCAAGCCGGAGGCGATGGACAAGCTCGATCGCCGGCGCATCCAGCTCAAGATCGAGCGCGAAGCGGTGAAGCGCGAGAAGGATGAAGCCTCGCAAAAGCGCCTGGCGTTGATCGAGGAAGAACTCGCCAAGCTCGACCGCGAGTACGCCGATCTGGACGAAATCTGGAAGGCCGAAAAGGCCGCGGTGCAGGGTTCGGCCGCGATCAAGGAAGAGATCGACAAGATCCGTTTCGAGATCGAGGAACTCAAGCGCAAGGGCGATTTCAACAAGGTGGCCGAGCTGCAATACGGCCGCCTGCCGGAGTTGGAGCGCAAGCTGCATGAGGCGCAGGCCAAGGAAACCGCGGACGGCGACCAGCCGCAGGCGCGGCGCCTGCTGCGCACCCAGGTGGGCGCGGAGGAAATCGCCGAGGTCGTGTCGCGCGCGACCGGCATTCCGGTGTCCAAGCTGGTGCAGGGCGAGCGCGACAAGCTGGTCCATATGGAAGAGCGCCTGCACCGCCGCGTGGTGGGGCAGGACGAGGCGATTCGCGCGGTGTCCGACGCCATTCGCCGCTCGCGCGCCGGGCTGTCCGATCCGCGCAGGCCGTATGGTTCTTTCCTCTTCCTCGGCCCGACGGGCGTGGGCAAGACCGAACTGACCAAGGGACTGGCCGAGTTCCTGTTCGACACCGACGAGCACATCGTGCGCCTCGATATGAGCGAGTTCATGGAGAAGCATTCGGTCGCCCGTCTCATCGGTGCGCCGCCGGGTTATGTGGGCTATGACGAAGGCGGTTACCTCACCGAAGCCGTGCGCCGCAAGCCCTACAGCGTGGTGCTGTTCGACGAGGTAGAGAAAGCGCATCCGGACGTGTTCAACGTGCTGCTGCAGGTGCTCGACGACGGGCGGCTCACCGACGGTCAGGGCCGCACCGTGGACTTCAAGAACACCGTGATCGTGATGACCAGCAATCTGGGCTCGCATCAGATCATGGCGATGAGCGGCCAACCGCAGCAGGCCATCCGCGATGCGGTGTGGGAGGAGGTGAAAGCGCATTTCCGTCCGGAGTTTCTCAACCGCATCGACGAGGTGGTGGTGTTCCACGCTCTGGGTGAGAAAGAGATCGCGGATATCGCGCGCATCCAGTTGCGCGGTCTGGAAGGGCGACTGGCGCAGCTCGATATGCGGCTGGATGTCAGCAGCGAAGCACTGGCCGAGATTGCCCGAGAAGGCTTCGATCCGGTGTTCGGCGCACGGCCGCTCAAGCGCGCCATTCAGCAGCGCATCGAGAACCCGCTGGCCAAGCTGATTCTCGAAGGCCGCTTCGGCCCGAAGGACGTGATTCCGGTCAAGCTCAAAAACGGCCAGATCGTGTTCGAACGGGGCTGAACACCTGCCAGGGTGACCGGCTGAAGGGCGGAGCGTTCAGCTTTTCAGCCACTTGAGGAAGTCGGCATAGGCCTTCGGGCTGCCGACTTCCCATCCAGTGATGCCCAGGGCTTTGTTGGCCCGCTCCGAAGCGGCGCCGAGTAAATCGGCGCGCACTTTGGCCACCGAGTCCTCCGGCACGCTTGGGGCGGCCAGCACGGCCCACATGGGCATGGGCTGATGCTGCAACAACACGCCGCCTTCGGCCAGCCACTGCTTGGATACGACGGGGGTCACCACCCCGATGGCCGCGACATGCATGTCGCGCATCAGACCTGTGACCGCATTCTGCGTTTTGACGTGAACGACTTTGGGCAGCTGCTTGGCATGCTCCAGCCATAGCTTTTGCGCAATCATGTCCACCAGGCTACCCTTTTGCGGCGCAAGCAACACCGCCGACGGCGAATTCCACACCGCGTCGGGTGAGATGCAGGTCTCCGGCACAGCGGTGCTGAGCCCGAGCACGCTCAGACTGCTGCCGCCAACGAGAATTTTCCCGGCCTGATTGGGACATTGCCGGGCGATTAGATCGGTGCCGAAGTGCATCGTGTCTTTGCCCACGGCAACCAGCTGCCAGCCCTTGGCCAGCAGGGCGGCGGTCAGGTTGGGCGGTTTGACAAAGGCAAAGCTGTAGCGGCTCGCGTCGGAACTCGCCTCCGCGGTCTTGAGGTCGAAGTTCGGCAACCACAATACCTTGCGGTTGACCGCGTTGCTGACGACATCGCTGAGTGTCTGCCCGATGACATTCAGGGCTTGTTGGTTCTCAGCGGCCAGTCCAAACTGAAAGCCCATGAGCAAGGGCGCTGCGGATGCGACCGCAGGCGTCGGCGCGGCCTCGGCCTGGCGGGTCGCCAGGCCGCCGCAGAACAAGCTGACCAGCAGCACGCCCACGACGGCAAATGAGAGGATGGGGCGCGTTTGCCCTGGATCTGTGTGCAGATGGGAAGAGAACATGATGTGGTAGGGCCCCGTGGACAGTCAGGCGACTTGTGAGCGGTGGATTGCACCGGGAAGTGGCGCAACGGGTCGGCTTCGATGTCAGTGCGCTGCTGTAATACATTGAATTAGACGCCTCACTTTACAGTTGGGCTGAGTTTGTCCGATCAGGAGTTTCCCTGGGGCTGACAGAATGTGAAGTCTGTGCGTGCATGTGTTTGCGCCGAACTCGCACGTTGTCGGCAGACTCCACCACAGCACAGAAACAAAGATCGGGAGCCTGGGGGAATGGTTGCTTTCAAATGGATGTTGATGAGCGCGCTGGTTCTGGCGTTCTCAGGTTGTGCCCAGCAGCCGCATGAACAGAAATGGGCGATGGACTACATCGGTCCGAAAATCATGCAGCCGCTGCAATTCACCGATATGGCTTCGAGCAGCGGCAAGCTGGAGTCGTCCAAGGACTTTCTCGGCAAGGTGGTGGTGCTGTATTTCGGCTACACCCACTGCCCGGACGTCTGCCCGACCACCATGGCGCACCTCGCCCGGGCCGAGCAACTGCTGGGACCGCAGGGCAAGGACGTGCAGGTGATCTTCGTCACGGTCGATCCCAAGCGCGATACGCCCAAAGTGCTCGATGCCTATGTGCACGCCTTCATGTCCAGCGCCATCGGTCTGAGCGGCACCGTGGCGCAGACCAAAACGCTGGCGGGTCGCTATCACGTCAGCTATTCCTACGGCAAGCCCGATGCGCATGGCAACTATGTGGTCAACCACAGTGCGGCGATCTATGTGTTCGGCCCCCACGGCAATGGCCGCTTGATCGGCACCGAACTCACGCCGTCCGAAGGCATCGCCCACGACGTGCACCAGCTTCTTGCCGACGCCCACAAAAGCTGGTGGCAAAAGCTGGTTTGACGGCGCTGATCTGACGGCGATCAGGCGCTGCCGCGTGCGAAGCCCTTGACCTGCAAGGGACGATGCGTGTCATTGACCACCATCACACCTTGTCCCGGCGGCAGGGCGGTCAGGGGCAATGCGTGATGATCGAGCGGGGCGATATGCAGCACATTGATCGCCATCAGCGGCGCTTGAGGCGCGCTGGCCGCGTGAACCGTGAGTGCCGCGGTGGCCAGGGTGGTCAGCCCACCGGCCAGCAGGGCTTTGAGAAGGGCGCGCTTGGACATGGCACACTCCAGATGCAGTCAGAGCGCTTTGGAGTGGCTGGGTGACGTTTGGTTGCGCCTTGCCTGGTAAAGAGTTGTGACGCGAGTTGTGACGCTCATCCGAGCCCGGACACGGCACAATGCGAGCCTGTTTGAAAACGAACGTTTTTTGCGAAATTCACCATGACGTTGCCCCCCATCTTGTCTCAATCTCGATTCCTGTCGCGCCGCCTCGTTTTGCTGGGAGCGCTGGCCTTGCCGCTGGCGGGCTGCGGGCACCACAACAACCAGACCTGGCAGCTCAGCAACATCACCGGCGTGATGCCCAATCTCGAATTCAATCTCACCAACGATCTGGGGCAGAAGGTCACGGCGGAGAACTACAAGGGCAAGGTTGTTTTGCTCTACTTCGGCTACACCCATTGCCCCGATGTTTGTCCGACCACCATGCAGCTCATGTCGAATGTGGTGCAGCAGCTTGGCCCGCAGGGCAAGGATGTCCGTATCCTGTTCGTCAGCGTGGACCCCAAGCGCGACTCCAACACCATACTCAAGGCGTACACCGCGGCATTCAGCCCCAACGCCGTCGGCCTGACCGGCACCATCAAACAGATCGATGATTTGACTCGGCGCTATCGCGTGGCCTTCAGCTATGGCAAGCCCGATGCGCAGGGGAACTATGTGGTGGATCACAGCGCGGGGGTTTACATTTTTGGTCGCAGTGGACGCATTCATCTGCTGGGTTCTGACACCAATCCTCCCGCCGCGTTTGTGCACGACCTCAAGCAACTGATCGCCGACGAGGGCTGACGCAACCCTGCGTTGATGCCAGGAACGAAAAAGGCCCGGAATTCCGGGCCTTTTTCATGGGCGACAACCGCGCTATTTCGCTGCCCCACTCGCCGATGGCTCGGCCTGCAGCGAGCGCATCACCGCAGCGGCGGGGTCTTCCTCTACAGCGGCTGGTGCACTGCCACCTTCGGCCGGGGCGGCCTCTGATGCACCAAAGCTCGGCGGGGCGATGGACTCATAGCTGTTGTCATCAGACGGCCCAATGATCTGCACCTTGTTGATATCGACTTCAGCATGATGGTCCAGGCCGCTGGTGACCAGACCCGGGAAGGCAATGACCAGGCCAACCATGATGATCTGGATCAGCACGAAGGGCACCGCACCCCAGTAGATCTGTCCGGTGGTCACGCGGGCGATGCGCTTGCCGGTCTCCTTGTCGGTGTAGTCGTCCTTGGCCGCGACGCTGCGCAGGTAGAACAGCGCAAACCCGAAGGGCGGGTGCATGAACGAGGTCTGCATATTCACCGCCAGCAGCACGCCGAACCAAATCAGGTCGATGCCCAGCTTCTCCGCGACAGGGCCAAGCAGCGGAATGATGATGAACGACAGCTCGAAAAAGTCGAGGAAGAAGGCCAATACGAACACCAGAATGTTCACGACGATGAGGAAGCCCAGCACACCGCCTGGCAGGCTGGTGAGCAGATGCTCCACCCAGACGCGGCCATCGAGTCCCTGGAACACCAGGTTGAACACCGTGGAGCCGATGAGAATGAACAACACGAAGGTGGAGAGCTTGGTCGTGGTGTTGAGCGCCTGCTTGAGCAGATTCATATTGAGCCGCTTGCGGCTGAACGCCATGATCAGCGCGCCCACGGCGCCCATCGCGCCGCCTTCGGTGGGCGTGGCCACGCCCAGGAAAATGGTGCCCAGCACGAGGAAGATCAGCGTGAGCGGCGGCACCAGAGCGAATGTCACGCGTTCGGCCATCTGCGACAACAGATTGAGTCGGAAGGCTCGGTTGAGCAGAGACAGCACCAGCGAAAGAATCACGCCGAAGGTCATGGCCACGACGATGGTTTCATCCGTCGCAGCAATCACTTCGTGCCCCGCGCGCCAGCTCAGCAGCGCGCTGTAGTTGCGGGCCAGCACGATGCTGGAAATCAACACCACACCGAACAGAATGCCCAGCGAACGCAGGCCGCTGTCACCGTTGGGCTCGCGAATGGTGCGGGCCTCGGGGGGCAGCGCCGGGGCCCATTGCGGCTTAATCAAGGTCACGCCCACGACGTAAGCGAGGTATAAACCCGTGAGCGCGAATCCGGGGATGAACGCGCCCTTGTACATATCGCCCACGCTGCGGCCGAGCTGATCGGCCATGACGATGAGCACCAGCGACGGCGGGATGATCTGCGCCAGCGTGCCTGAAGCGGCGATCACCCCCGAGGCCAGACGGCGGTCATAGCCGTAGCGCAGCATGATGGGCAGCGAGATCAGGCCCATCGAGATCACCGAAGCCGCCACCACGCCCGTGGTTGCCGCCAGCAGCGCACCGACAAAAATCACCGCGATCGCCAGACCGCCGCGAATCGGGCCGAACAACTGGCCGATGGTTTCCAGCAGGTCTTCGGCCATGCCGCTGCGCTCGAGCAGCAGGCCCATGAAGGTGAAGAAGGGAATGGCCAGCAGGGTGTCGTTCTGCATGATGCCGATGATGCGCAGCGGAATGGCTTCGAGCAGCGCCTGCGGCATCAGCCCGAGTTCCACGCCGATGAAACCGAACAGCAGGCCGCAGGCTGCCAGGCTGAACGCCACCGGAAAGCCGACCAGCAAAAACAGCACCAGCGCCGCGAACATGATGGGCGCGATATTCGCAATGAGAAAGGCGGTCATTTATTGGGCCTCTTTCGTCTTTTGCGCCAGAACAAATTCAGCCAGTTCTTCTTCTGCCGTTTTTTCGTTTTTCTTCACCAGCGGGTCGTCGATCAGCCCGCGCAAAAATGCCACGCGCTTGATCAACTCGGACACGCCCTGCAGCCCGAGCAGCGAGAAGCCAATGGGCACGAGGATGTAAACCGGCCAGCGGATCAGCCCGCCGGCATTGCTCGACATCTCGCCCGAGGCGATGGCGTTGATCACCGTGGGCAGCGAAAGCCGCACGGTTTCAACCACGAAGGGAAACAGAAAGAACACGATGCCGATGATGTCGATCCAGTTGCGCCCACGCGGCGAGAGCTTGCTGGAGAGCACGTCAATGCGCACATGCTCGTTGTGCAAAAACGTATAGCCGGCCGCCAGGAGAAACACCGCGGCGAACAGATACCACTGAATTTCCAGAAAGGCATTCGAGCTGTAGTCGAAGACTTTGCGTACGACCGCATTGAGTGCGCTGATGATGGCCGAAGCAAGAATGAGCCAGAGGGCAAAGCGGCCCACGCGCTCGTTGAGCCAGTCAATCCCGCGGGATAGGGCAAGTAAGGCGTTCAAGACATCTCCCGATTGTTTTGTGAACGAGTCGTTGACGGCTGTTTGTTCAGAGAAGTGTCATGGCAAGGCTTTATCGCATGACAGATCTGAAACAGTCCGCGGCCGAAGTATAAAGATGTAACAGACGCGAACTGAAATTTCCGGGCTCGGGTTTGCCCGCAGAGCAGGGGGTGAAGCAGTCTTGCGCGCGGCGGCGGTAATCGCCGCGGCGTGCAAAGAGGGATAAGAGGCGGCGGCGCTCAGGCGCGCACGTCAATGCCCGGAGTGCCCGCTTTCAATAGGCCGATGACGGCGGCTTGGGCAAAGCCTTCGTCGCGCAAGACGCGCAGCACCTCGTCAACCTGCTCCGGCGCGCAGCTCACGAGCAGGCCGCCGGAGGTCTGTGGATCGGTGAGCAGCGTTTGAGCCAGCGGCGGCAGATCGGCGGCAAGCGCGACTTCGCCGCCATAACTGGCCCAGTTGCGGCGCGATGCGCCCGTGATGTGGCCGGCGTTCGCCAACTCCACCACGCCTTCGATGAGGGGTACATCGGCGAAGCGCACGTCCGCCCGCAGTCCCGAGCCGCGGCAGACTTCCAGCAGATGGCCGAGCAGGCCGAAACCAGTGACGTCGGTCAGGGCATGCACGCCGGGCAGCAGGGCCAGTTGCTTGCCGGGGGTGTTGAGCTGCGTGGTGTTGGCAATCATGCGCGCGTAGCCCGCGGCATCGAGCGCTTCGCCTTTGAGCGCAGCCGACTGAATGCCCACGCCCAGCGGTTTGCCCAGCACGATCACGTCGCCGGGTCGGGCGCTGTCGTTGCGGCGGATGTGGCTGGGGTGCGCCAGACCCATGACCACCAGTCCGTAAATGGCCTCGACCGAATCGATGCTGTGCCCCCCCGCAATGGGAATGCCGGCCTGCGCGCAAACGGTCTCACCGCCCCGCAAAATGTCCCCCACGATATCCAGCGGCACGACGCCGATGGGCATGCCCACGAGCGCCAGTGCCATGATGGGCGTGCCGCCCATGGCGTAGATGTCGGAAATGGCGTTGGTCGCGGCGATCCGTCCGAAGTCGAAGGGATCGTCCACGATGGGCATGAAGAAATCGGTCGTGGCAATCAGCGCCTGTTCGGGGTTGAGCAGATACACCGCCGCATCATCCGCAGACTCGTTGCCGACCAGCAGGGCCTCAGGCCTGGGCAGTAGCGGCGCGTGCTTTTTCAGGATTTCGGACAGGACGCCCGGCGCAATCTTGCAGCCACAACCGCCGCCATGCGACAGCGAGGTGAGGCGGGGGGCGGCGGTTGCGGCAGGGGTGTTGGGAGCTGAGTTCATGGGAATGGGGTCTGTGGATCAGCCAGCAGAAGAAACAAAAGAATCGTCCTGCCAGTTCTGGCAGAACTGCAAAAAGCGTTGCAGCGGCTGGGAGAAGGTCTTTTTCTGGTGATGCACGATGTAGAGCGTGCGGTGCATGGGCGGCAGCGGGCTGCGCACGGTGACGAGGTGGCCGTGATCCAGCGCATCGCGCACCAATCGGCGGGGAATACAGGTCAGCCCCAGACCGGCGATGGTCGCGCCGCGTATGGCCTCCGAACTACCCAGCACCATGGCCCGCTCAAAGCCGTGCAAATGTTCGAGCAGCAGGGTTTCGACGGTTTCGCGGGTGCCCGAACCCGGCTCACGCAGCAGCCAGCGGGCTGCGCGCAACTCCTCCAGACTGACCTCACGGCCCGCCAGAGGACTGTCAGGGGCGCAAACCACGACCAGCGCATCACGCAGCCACGGTGCAATGGCCAGGTCGTCGCGGTGACAGGCGCCTTCGACGAGCCCGAGATCGACCTCGAACTGCGCCACGGCCTCGGCGATGGCCTGGGTGTTGCCCACACGCAGACAGAACTGTGCGGCGGGAAACTCGCGGCAGAACTCCGCCATGATGCCCGGCAGAATGGCGTTGCCCACGGTGCTGCTCGCGCCGATGCGCAGCGCCGCGGCGCCCGCGCTGAACAGCGCTTCGATGCCGCGGGTCTGATCGAGGATGGCCATGGCGCGGGGCAACAGCAGGCGGCCGGAGTCATTGAGCACCAGCCGTTTGCCGACCCGGTCGAAGACGCGTTCACCGAGCTGCGCTTCCAGTTCCGCCAGCGCCGCACTGACGGCGGACTGCGACATCGACAGGGTGTCGCCTGCGGCGGTGGCACTGCGGCTATGCGCAATCTCCACCAGCACTTCCATTTGCCGCAGGGTCAGTCGCATGAGTTTGATCTATCCGTTGGATTGATTTCAAGCCAAGCATAAACCAGACGGCTTGAATAGCCACGCGGCCATCACAGAAAAAATTGCCTTCCGTGTCGGAACTTTGGGGCTGAGGAAAAGTCTGAGATGTTGACGAAAAAGATCGGGATTTGTAGAATTGGCCCACTAGTTTCGTCGGGTATTTTCCATTCCGGCACTGTGTAATGTCTGCTGCAAGCCTGCCCAAGGCGGTCGCCCTGACGTTGCAACTGGCCATCATTCATGTTGAGGAGAGCCGCCATGCGACTGACCACCAAAGGACGTTTTGCCGTAACCGCGATGATCGACGTGGCCATGCGTCAACATCTCGGCCCCGTAACTCTGGCCGGCATCAGCCAGCGCCAGCATATTTCCCTTTCTTATCTGGAGCAGCTTTTCGGCAAACTGCGCCGTCATGAGCTGGTGGATTCCGTGCGCGGCCCCGGAGGCGGCTATACGCTTTCGCGCAAATCGGAAGAAATCAGCATTGCCGACATCATTATCGCCGTGGACGAGCCTCTCGACGCCACTCAGTGCGGCGGCAAAGAAAATTGCAACGGCGAAGACAACGGCCCCTGCATGACGCACGATCTCTGGGCGCAGCTCAATGCCAAGATGGTGGAGTTTCTCGATTCGGTCAACCTCAAAGGGTTGGTCGAGCAGAACCTCGCCAAGGGGGTCACGGTGGAAGAAGTGGCCATCACCCGTAAACCCGTGTCTCCGTTGCCGGTGACGGCCAAGCCGATCAAGGTCAAGGCGCCGAACTCGGTGTTCAACCTCGCGCAGACTTTGAATTAAGCCTGGTTTCAAGAGATTTGAGCCCGGCGCTGCGCGCCGGGTACGTGTCGGGTGCATTCCGCGATGAATTTTCGCCGATAACAAGCACACATCCTGAGCATTTCCACTGAGCATTTCCACTGAGCATTCCCACCATGTCCACCACGCCTCATCTTCCGATTTACATGGACTACGCCGCAACCACGCCCGTGGACCCGCGGGTGGTCGATGCCATGATTCCCTGGCTGCGCGAGCATTTCGGCAACCCGGCGTCTCGTAGTCATGCCTGGGGCTGGGAGGCGGAGGCTGCGGTGGAAAAGGCTCGCGAGCAAGTGGCCGCGCTGATCAACGCCGACGCCAAGGAGATCATCTGGACGTCCGGTGCCACCGAGTCGAACAACCTCGCCATCAAGGGCGCTGCGGAGTTCTATCAGGGCAAGGGCAAGCACATCGTCACCGTCAAGACCGAGCACAAGGCGGTGCTCGATACCGTGCGCGAAATGGAGCGCCGGGGTTTTGAGGCCACCTATCTCGACGTGCAGCCCAACGGTCTGCTCGACCTCGACGTATTCAAGGCGGCGCTGCGACCTGACACCATTCTGGTTTCGGTCATGCTGGTCAACAACGAGATCGGCGTGATTCAGGACATTCCGGAAATCGGCCGCATCTGCCGCGAGCGCGGCATCATTTTTCATGTCGACGCGGCGCAGGCCACCGGCAAGATGGTGATCGATCTGCAGACCTGGCCGGTGGATCTGATGAGCCTGGCTTCGCACAAGACTTATGGCCCCAAGGGCATCGGCGCGTTGTATGTGCGGCGCAAGCCGCGCGTGCGGCTGATTCCGCAAATGCACGGTGGCGGACACGAGCGCGGCCTGCGCTCGGGGACGCTGCCCACGCATCAGATCGTGGGCATGGGTGAGGCGTTTCGCATCGCCAAGGCCGAACTCGGCGCGAGCATCGAGCGCGCCCGCATGCTGCAGCAGCGCCTGCTCGACGGCCTCAAAGACATCGAAGAGGTTTATGTGAACGGCGACTTGGAGCGCCGCGTGCCGCACAACCTCAACATCAGTTTCAACTACGTCGAGGGCGAGTCGCTGATCATGGCGATCAAGGGCATTGCAGTATCCAGCGGCTCGGCCTGCACTTCCGCTAGCCTGGAGCCCTCGTATGTGTTGCGTGCCCTGGGCCGCAGCGATGAGCTGGCGCATTCCTCGCTGCGCATGACCATCGGTCGCTACACCACCGAAGAGGAAATCGACTCCGCCGTGCGTCAGCTGCGCGAGAGCGTGGCCAAGCTGCGCGATCTCTCGCCCCTATGGGACATGTACAAGGAAGGCATCGACATCAGCACCATCCAGTGGGCGGCGCACTGAGCTCCTTGCGGCTAAGCGCCTATCTGCATCAGGGTTGTGCAAATAGCCGACAATAGAGATCGGAATTATTGGATGTGTCGTTCGCCGCTTCCGGCGAGCGCTTCGAGGAGGACAAGATCATGGCTTACAGTGACAAAGTGGTGGACCACTATGAAAACCCGCGTAACGTGGGCTCTTTTGCCAAGGACGACCCGCAGGTCGGCACCGGCATGGTGGGTGCTCCGGCGTGTGGCGATGTGATGAAGCTGCAGATCCGCGTCAACGATCAAGGCGTGATCGAAGATGCCCGCTTCAAAACCTACGGCTGCGGTTCGGCCATAGCCTCGTCTTCGCTGGTGACCGAGTGGGTCAAGGGCAAGACGCTCGATCAAGCGCTTGAAATTCGCAACAGCCAGATCGCCGAAGAACTGGCGCTGCCGCCGGTCAAGATTCATTGCTCCATCCTGGCCGAAGACGCCATCAAGGCCGCAGTGAGCGATTATCAGCAGCGTCATGGTCGTAATGCCGGGCAAGCGCTAGCCACTGAGCAGGCCCAGGCAGCCTGAGCGCGCTCAATTAGACGTAGACCAAGGGAATCGAGGGAACTGAAGATGTCAGTCACATTGACCGAGCGCGCGGCCGAGCAGGTGCAGCGCCATCTCGCCAAGCGGGGTGCGGGGCTGGGAGTGCGCCTGGGCATCAAGACCACCGGCTGCTCCGGCATGGCTTACAAGCTCGAATTCGTCGATCAAGCGTCTGAGGAAGATCAGGTGTTCGACAGCCACGGCGTCAAGATTCTGGTCGATCCCAAGAGCCTGGCCTACGTGGACGGCACCGAGCTTGATTTCGTGCGCCAGGGCTTGAACGAAGGCTTCCAGTTCAACAACCCCAACGAAAAAGATCGCTGCGGCTGCGGCGAGTCGTTCCGGGTTTGAGCGGCTTCGGCGCCTTGCTCATGGACGTCGCTCGGCGCCTTTGATCTGATGGATTTCACTCAGTCTTATTTCGCCCTGTTCGGCCTTCCCGAAACCTTTTCCCTCGACGCAGCGCAGTTGGAACGGGCGCGGCTCACGGTGCAGTCGCAAGTGCATCCCGACCGATTCACCTCCGGGTCGGACCGTGATAAGCGCTTGGCCATGCAGATGGCGGCGCAGGCTAACGCGGCCTACCTCACCCTCAAAAACCCGGTTCAGCGCGCGTCCTACCTGTGCGAGCGGCGCGGCGTGGCGGTGCAGGCGGAGAACAATACCGCCATGCCCATCGAATTTCTGATGCAGCAGATGCAATGGCGCGAAGCGCTCGATGAGTTGCGGGAAGCGGCCGATGCCAGCGGGCTCGAGATCTTGCGGGCAGAGGTGCAGGCGCAGCGCGCTCAGTGCATCGAAGCCATTCGTCAGGCGCTCGATGAACAGAACGCCCCTCAAGCGGCCGCCGAGCAGGTGCGCGCCCTGTTGTTTCTCGACCGTTTTGTCGAAGAGCTGCGGCGCACAGCCGATGCTTTGCCGCAGCCTTCCGTTTGATGCCCGCTTGATGCCCGTTTGATACTCGATTGATTTCATTTCCTCGCTCCGGCTTCTGTTGCAAATCTCCGAACCCGGACAATCGCCCGACCCGCACCAGCACCGACGTGCCGTGGGCATTGATCTGGGCACCACGCATTCGCTCGTCGCCGCCGTGCTCAGCGGCTCACCGCAATGTCTGCCGGATGCGCAGGGAGAGGTGCTGCTGCCCTCCGTGGTGCACTACCACGCCGATGGCCGTGCCGAAGTGGGCCTGCGCGCGCGTGAAGAGCAGGCGCTCGATCCGGCCAATACCCTCGTTTCGGTCAAACGCTATATGGGTCGCAGCCCGAGCGACCTGCCGCCGACGGCGCTTGCGCATTACCGCATCAATCACGATGCGCGCATGGTCCGATTCCAGACCGCCGCTGGCGAGATGACGCCGGTTCAAGTCTCGGCCGACATCCTGCGCGTGCTGCGCTGGCGCGCTGAAGACACGCTGGGCGGCGAGCTGGTCGGTGCGGTGATCACCGTGCCCGCCTACTTCGACGATGCCCAGCGCCAGGCGACCAAGGACGCCGCGCAACTCGCGGGTTTGCATGTGCTGCGCCTTATCAACGAACCCACGGCCGCGGCGCTGGCCTACGGGCTCGATCATGGCGCCGAAGGTCTGTATGTCATTTACGACCTGGGCGGAGGTACCTTCGATCTTTCCGTGCTGCGGCTGAGCAAAGGAGTGTTCGAGGTGGTCGCCACCAGCGGCGACACAGCGCTGGGCGGTGACGATTTCGACCAGCGCATCGAGGCGCTGATGCGGCAGCAGGCCGGCAATCCCGAGCTTTCAGCCAGCCTGCAACGGCGGTGGCGCATGGCCGCACGCCAAGCCAAAGAAGCGCTGAGCGCGGCCAGCTCGGTGGAATACACCGTGGCACTGGCCGATGGGGCCTCTCACACCGGCACTTTGCAGCGCGACGATTTCGAGCAGGCCAGCGCCGATCTGGTGAAACGCACCCTTGCGCTGTTGCGCCGCGCTTTGAGCGATGCGCAGGTCAGTGCCTCAGACGTGCAGGGCGTGGTGCTCGTGGGCGGCGCCACGCGCATGCCCATGATTCGCCAGGCGGTTGCGCGCGTCATGGGCAAGGCGCCGCTCACCGATCTCAATCCTGACGAAGTGGTGGCGCTGGGCGCAGCCATTCAGGCCAACGCGCTGGCGGGCAATGCCGGGGCCGACGATGTATTGCTGCTCGA
>NZ_NCKP01000128.1:0-1972 GCF_002282795.1 Thiomonas sp. 13-64-67 | reverse complement strand
CCGCCGTCTGCCAGGCCCGTTGCAGATCGCTGGCGTACACGGCGGCCAAGGGCTCATCGGCCAAGGCGCGGGCGGCCAGCCGGGCCTGCTCCAGCCCGCGCGCGTTCAGCGCAATATCGGTATGACCCTGGATGCGCGAAGCGGCGTTCCAGTCGGTTTCACCATGACGGATGGCGATGATGCGGGTGGGTTCGGGCGGGTTGTCGAGCATGGTGCCCGCATTGTGCCGCAGCCCTTCGCCGGCCCTAGTTGAAGCTGTAGCCCACCCGCAGTTGCACATAGTCCTGCCCCGGGTTGGGGCGCTTGATGTCGGCGTTGGAGTAATGGGTGAGGCGCGCGCCCAGCGTCCAAGGCGTGCCCGCGAAGCGATGCAGCAGGCCGATGGAATCGCCGAACTGGTAGGCGGTGGAGATTCGCTTGGCGCCGAGGGTCGTGCCCGAAAACAGGTTGGCGCCGATGCCGAATTCCATGGCCGTCTGCGGCGCAAACCACCAGCGCGCAAAGGGCGTGAGCCCGACGTGGGTGAGGTGGCGGCTGCCGGGGCCTTCCGAGCTGCTCACTTGCCCCAACGAGGCTTCGAGCACCACGTCGAGGCGGCTATGCGCGAAATCGTGTTGCCACAGCGGGCCGGATTGAAGGGCCAGCGTTGCATTGCTGTAGCTGTGGCCCTTGTCGATACCCCAGAGCGCGGAAAGCTCGGTGGCCTGCGCTGGCGCCAGACCTGCGGTGAACAGCAGGGCGGCGGCGAGGGCCGCGCGGCGCAGCGCCGCTGGGGTGAGCCCGGGCCGCTTCGCCCCTTGCTTGGGCCGATGGGAATTTTGAGAAGTTGGGTTTTGCATCGCAGACCTCTTTGGGGTTCTTGAGAAAGATGTTTTTAGTGCGCGCCTGCTGCGGCCTCACCGCCGGCGCTGCTCTTGGCGGGTTTGATGAACCAGACCAGCACGATCATGGCGACAAACAGCCAGGCGCTGAGGCGGAACATGTCGTCCACAGCGAGGGTGTACGCCTGTTGGTCGATCAGGCGGTTGATCACGCCCAAAGCCTGCTCATAACTGAAGCCCTGAGATTGCATGCCATGTAGTACGGGCTCGACCACCGGGCTGCCCGCGTAGATGTGCGTGACCAGCTGCTCATGGTGCAGATCGGCGCGGTCGGTCCACAAGGTGGTGTAGATCGAGGTGCCGAACGAACCTGCGGTGATGCGCGCGAAGTTCGATAGCCCCGAAGCCGCCGCGATGCGGTGCGACGGCAATCCGCCGAGGATGATGCCCAGCAGCGGGATGAAGAAAGTCGCCGTGGCGATGCCCTGAATCACCGTGGGGATGGAATATTCCCAATAGCTGTCGCCCGTGGTGAACTGCGAGCGCATATAGAACACGACGGCGAACACCAGGAAGGAAAACGTGGTGACCCAGCGCGAATCGAGCACCGGCAGATAACGCCCGATAATGGGCGAGAGAATCAGCGCGAACAAGCCCACCCAGGCCAGTACCTCACCCGCGTCGGTGGCGGTGTAGCCGATGAACTCCTGCAGCCACAGCGGCAGCAGCACCAGGCTGCCGAAGAACATGCCGTAGGCCAGCGCCAGCAGGATGGTGCCGATGGTGAAGGTCGGGATCTTGAACAGGGTCAGGTCGACTACCGGATGCTCGTCGTAGATTTCCCAGATCAGGAACAGCACGAAACCCACTACGGCCGCGGCGGCCAGCGCGATGATGACCGGGCTGGAGAACCAGTCGAGTTCCTGCCCCTTGTCGAGCATGATCTGCAGCGAGCCCACCCAGATGACCAACAGCCCCAGTCCGGTCCAGTCGATCGGCAGCTTGCGGATGGGCGTTTCGCGTCGCAGGTAGATCGACGCCGTGACCGCCGCGGCCAGCAGACCCACGGGCACGTTGATATAGAAAATCCACGGCCAGGAGATGTTGTCGGTGATCCAGCCGCCGAGCAGCGGCCCCATGATGGGGGCGAT
>NZ_NCKP01000032.1:0-41758 GCF_002282795.1 Thiomonas sp. 13-64-67 | reverse complement strand
GGGGCGAAAGCCTGAAGCGCCAGACACCGTGAAAACAAAAAGGCCCGCATATTGCAGGCCTTTTTGATCATCGGATCGCTCACTCCCCCAGATAAGCCGCCCGCACGCGCGGGTCGTGCAGCAAATCTTCGGCCGGACCGGTCATGGTGACCTGCCCCGAGTCCATGACGTAGCCGCGATCGGCCAGACCCAGCGCGCGCTTGGCGTTTTGCTCGACCAGCAGAATGGTCACGCCCTGCTTGGAAATGTCTTCGACTACCTCGAAGATTTTGTCCACCATGATGGGCGACAGTCCCATCGACGGCTCGTCGAGCAGCAGCACTTGCGGACGGCTCATCAGCGCCCGACCCATGGCCAGCATCTGCTGCTCGCCGCCCGACATGGTGCCGGCGAGCTGGTCGCGGCGTTCCTTCAGGCGCGGGAAAATGCCATAGACCTTGTCGATGTCGCTGTCGATCTCTTTGTCCTTGCGGGTGTAGGCGCCCATCTGCAGGTTTTCTGCGATGGTCATGCGGGTGAACACCCCACGCCCTTCGGGCACCATGCACAACCCCTGCCGCACCAGGTCGTAGGCGCCCTGGCCATTGATGGTGCGCCCGACGTAGTGCACTTCGCCATCAGTGATGGGCTGCAGCCCGGTGATGGCCTTGAGCGTGGTGGTCTTGCCCGCGCCATTGGCGCCGATCAGGCTGACCAGCTCGCCCTTGCGTACCTCCAGATCGACGCCCTTGACCGCCTGAATGCCACCGTAAGAGACGCGCAGGCCCGTGATTTTGAGAACAATTTCGGACATGCTCAGTGCTCCCCTGCGCCCAGATAGGCTTCGATGACTTTCGGATTTTTCTGCACTTCGGCGGGCACCCCTTCGGCAATGATCTTGCCGTAATCGAGTACGGTCACCCGGTCGCAGAGGCCCATGACCAGTTTCACATCGTGCTCGATGATGAGAATGGTGCGCCCGTCTTTCTGGATCGCGGTGAGCAGCTCGCGCAGCTGCAGTTTTTCCGTGGCGTTCATGCCGGCCGCGGGCTCGTCGAGCGCCAGCAGTTGCGGATCGGTAGCCAAAGCGCGGGCGATTTCCAGGCGGCGCTGATCGCCATACGACAGCGTGCGGGCGCGGAAGTCGGAATACCGCTCGATGCCCACATAGGCCAGCAGTTCACGCGCCCGTTCGCGGATGGCTTTTTCCTCGGTCTTGAAATGCCGGGTGCGGAACACCGCGCCAATCAGCGCGCTGTTGGTGCGCACATGCCGCCCGACCATCACGTTTTCCAGCGCCGTCATGTCCGGAAACAGGCGGATGTTCTGGAACGTGCGGGCAATGCCCTCACGCGCCACCTGATGCACCGCGGCCGGCTTGTAAGCCTTGCCGGCCAGGATGAAATCGCCCGAATCGGGCGGATACAGCCCGGTGATGACGTTGAAAAACGTGGTCTTGCCCGCCCCATTGGGGCCGATCAGGCCATAGATCTGGCCGCGGTCGATCTGGATGCCGACATCGTTCAGAGCCTGCAAGCCGCCAAATCGTTTGGATGCGCCACTCACGCGCAGAACCGTGTCGCTCATGCCTTGCCTCCTTCCTGCAGCGGAGTGGGCAGTTTGGCGAAGCTCTTGCCATGTTCGGGCGCAGGCCACAGTCCCTTGGGCCGCAGGATCATGATGATGATCATGGCCAGGGCATAGATGAGCTGACGCAGGATGCCGCTGTCCATATACACATGGCCGAAAGTGTGCTGCTGCCAGTCGGAGATGAAGCCCATATAGCGCAGCGCTTCGGGCAGCACCGACAGCAGCACCGCGCCAAGAATGACGCCGGGAATATGCCCCATGCCGCCGATCACCACCATGGCCAGCACGATGATCGACTCTAGCAGCGAGAACGACTCGGGCGAGACGAAGCCCTGAAAGGCCGAGAACATCACCCCGGCCACGCCACCGAAAGTCGCCCCCATCGAGAACGCCAGCAACTTCATGTTGCGGGTATTGATGCCCATGGCCTTGGCGGCGATTTCATCTTCGCGCATCGCCATCCAGGCGCGGCCGATGCGCGAATCCTGCAGGCGGTAGCTCAGTATCACCACAAACACCACCAGGACCAGGAACAGGTAGTAATACTGCGCCACCGAGGGTATGGTGAAACTGCCGATATTGATATTCTGGTTCAGATCCCAGCCGAACAGGCGAATGCCGTGAATGCCCGAAATGCCTTGCGGGCCGTTGGTGATGTTGATCGGCGCGTTCAGGTTGTTCATGAAAATGCGGATGATCTCGCCAAAGCCCAGCGTCACGATGGCCAGATAGTCGCCGCGCAGTTTGAGCACGGGCGTGCCCAGCGCAATGCCCGCACTGGCCGCCAGCGCCGCCGCCATGGGAACGACCAGCCAGATCGACACATCGAAGCCATTGGGGAACATCGCCCCCAGCGCATCGAAATTGCTCGTGAGCTGGTTCGACGACAACAGCGCATACAGATACGCCCCCACCGCATAAAAGGCGATATAGCCCAGATCGAGCAGCCCGGCCAGGCCGACCACAATGTTCAGCCCCAGCGCCAGCATGATGTAGAGCATGGCAAAGGCTGCGATCCGCACCCAGGCATCTCCTGCGATTTGCAGCACCATGGGCAGCGCGATGAGCGCAGCAGCGCCCGCCACAATCCAGACCCAGTTCTTTTGTTGGTTCATGTTCAGTCTCCTCAGGCGCGATCGGCCACGCGCTCACCCAGCAGGCCTTGCGGGCGCAGGGTCAGCACCAGAATCAGCACGATGAAGGCGAAGATGTCCTGGTAATTACTGCCGAACACCCCACCGGTGAGCGTGCCGATATAGCCAGCGCCCAGCACCTCGATCAGCCCCAGCAGAATGCCGCCCAGCATGGCCCCCGAAAGATTGCCAATGCCGCCCAGCACCGCCGCGGTAAAGGCCTTCAAACCCGGCGTGAAGCCCATATAGAAGTTCGCCGTGGCGAAGTTGGCAAACCACATCACCCCGGCAATTGCCGCGAGCATGGCGCCGATCACGAACGCCGAGGAGATGACGAAGTTGGGATTCACCCCCATCAGCGACGCCACGCGCGGGTTCTCCGCCGTGGCCCGCATCGCCCGGCCCAGCTTGGTGTGGTTGATCAGCCAGGTCAGCCCCGCCAGCAGCACGGCCGTGACTATCAGAATCATGATCTGTACCGGCGTGATGACAATACCGCCGACATTGATGACATTGCTCGGCAGCAACCCGGACGGGAACACCTTGTAGTCGCGCCCCCAGATGATCATCGCCAGGGTTTCGAGCAGGATGGACATGCCGATGGCCGTGATCAGCGGCGCCAGCTTGGGCGCATTGCGCAAGGGCCGGTAGGCGATGCGCTCGATAAAGTAGTTGAGCACTCCCGTGGCCAGCATGGCGATGACCAGGGCGATGACCACGACCAACCAACCTGGAAGATGCGGGGCCACATGATCGAGCACCTTGAACACGGTGTAGGCCGTGAGCGCCCCCACCATCATCACGTCCCCATGCGCAAAATTGATGAGGTTGACGATGCCGTACACCATGGTGTAGCCGAGAGCGATCAGGGCATACATGCTGCCCAGAACCAGACCGTTGACGATCTGCTGAAGAAAAATATCCATACCTTGAATCTCCTGACGAGCGGATGGCTAGTGAGTGACGGCCTGACTCTTTTGGAGCGGCCGGGGTGAAACGAGTAAACCGGGGATGAAAGCAAAGCGCGTGCCGGGACCCCCGCACCGGTTGAGTGCATGCCTCCAGGACATCGTGTGTGAAAGTGGAACGCCTGCGAGCGCGCACGATACGTGCCGCGTCTGGTACGCGGCGGCACCCGGCAACGATGCTGCCGGGCGAGGGTGAACAGGCTTCATGGTTTTGTCTGGGGGCCGGGCTGTCCTGACCCCTGTTTTTTTGGCTGGCGCGATGATAACCGCCTGCCTTGGGTCACCCGGCACCGGGTCAACCCGCAGTTTGAGGCCGCTCAGTCGCTGGATGGTTCAGTTGCGGCACTGTCACTTTCCGGCCCGAAAGATGACACCACACTGCCCCGGGTATTGCGCTCAGCCAAGTCTTGCAAGCGGCGGGCGATGCGCTCCTCCACCCCGCGCGATGTGGGCTGATAGAAGCGGGGCGGCGTCATGCCGTCTGGAAAATAGGTTTCTCCGGCGGCAAAAGCGTCGGCCTCGTCGTGGGCGTAGCGGTAGTCCTTGCCATAGCCCAGGTTTTTCATCAGTTTGGTGGGCGCGTTGCGCAGGTGCAAGGGCACGGGCTGGGTGCCTTGCTCCCGGGCAAACGCGCGCGCGGCGTTGAAGGCCTTGTAAACCGCGTTCGACTTGGGCGTGACGGCCAGATAAACCACCGCCTCGGCCAGCGCCAGCTCGCCTTCGGGGCTGCCTAAGCGCTCGTAGGTTTGCGCGGCCTCGAGCGCAAGGGTCAGGGCCTTGGGGTCGGCCAGGCCGATGTCTTCCACCGCCATGCGGATCAGCCGCCGTGCCAGATAGCGGGGATCGGCACCGCCTTCGAGCATGCGCGCAAACCAGTAGAGCGAGGCGTCCACATCCGAGCCCCGCACCGATTTGTGCAACGCCGAGATCAGATCGTAGGTCTGCTCGCCGCCTTTGTCGAAGCGCAGCAGGGTCGCGCCCAGGGTTTGTTCGAGCAGGTCGGCGGTGAGCGTGGTTTGAGCGGCCCGTACGGCGGCCTGCAGCGCCAGTTCGAGCGCGCCCAGCAGGCGGCGGGCATCGCCATCGGCATGGCGAATGAGCCGTTCTTGCGCCGCGGGCTCGATGGCCTCGACGCCGCTGCCCGCCAGCGCGCGTTGCATCAGCAAGCCAAGATCGTCGGCGTCCAGCGGTTCGAGTACGTACACCACGGCGCGCGACAGCAAGGCGCTGTTGACCTCGAATGACGGGTTTTCCGTGGTCGCGCCGATAAAGGTGAACAAGCCGGATTCGACATGCGGCAAAAACGCATCCTGCTGGCTTTTGTTGAAGCGGTGTACCTCATCGACGAACACAATGGTCGCCCGCCCCCGTTGCTGCGCGGCCTGGGCCTGGGCGACGGCATCGCGGATGTCTTTCACCCCGGCGAGCACCGCCGACAACGACAGAAAGTCGGCATCGAAAGCATCGGCCATCAGCCGCGCCAGGGTGGTTTTGCCCACGCCGGGCGGCCCCCAAAACAGCATGGAGTGCAGCCGCCGGGTTTCAAACGCCACGCGCAGCGGCTTGCCGGGTCCGAGCAGGTGGCGTTGGCCCACCACTTCACCGAGATGATGCGGGCGCAAACGCTCGGCCAGTGGGGCGTTGGCCCCAGGCGCGGGCTTGGACGCAGACAGCGGGCGGGCGGGCGCGGGCAGGTCCGCGTCGTCGAACAGGCCCGGGCCGCTAGTCATGGCTGGCTGATGACCGAAGCCCCTTTGGGCGGAGTGAAACGGAAGCTGTCCGGGCCGAAGGTCGGGTTGTGTTTGATGGCGGTGAAGCGCATGGTGGAAATTTGCCCGAAAGCATCGCGCAACTGAAGCTCAGCCACTTCCGGGCCTTGCGCCGTGCTGCGCAGACCGATGCGTATCCAGTCGAAGTTGCTGTCCTTGGCCTTGGGCGTGGCCTGCACCCATTGCAGACCGCCGGCATCGGCCTGGGCCTGCAGGGTGAACAGCCGGGTCAGGTCGGTTCCGGCGAAGATCGCGGCAGGCGTGCCCTTGAACGCCTGCGTGACCGGGGTGATGGTCACCTGATCGAGGTCGTGGTCATAGGTCCAGAGCTGCTTGCCGTCGCTGACGATGACCTGGGCATAGGGCTTGGTGTAGTCCCAGCGGAAACGGTCGGGCCGCTCGAAGGCAAACTGGCCGGTAGCCGGCGCCTGCGCCGGGCCCTTGGGGTTGCTCACAGTCTGAGTGAACTGGGCGCTGCCGCCCCGGGTTTGCTGCAGCCACTGTTCGAGCAGTTGCACCGAATTCGCCGCGAAGGCCGCAGGCAGACTGGCGCCGAGCAGACCGCCCGCGAGAAAAAGCCGCATCAGCGTGGTGCGCCAGCGCGTGTTCATAAACATCATCATTCGGTCTTTCAAAAATTCAAATCAGGGTGCGTGATGCGGGCGCAAGTTCACTCCGACCGCACCGGCACCAGGATGTCGCGGTTGCCGTTGGCGGTCAGCGCCGACACCAAACCGGATTGTTCCATCTGCTCCAGTAGTCTGGCTGAACGGTTGTAGCCGATGCGCAGATGACGCTGCACCAGAGAAATCGACGCCTTGCGGTGCTGCAGCACGATCTGCACCGCCTGATCGTAGAGCGGGTCGCTCTCGCCGTCTGAGCCGCCCGCGCCACCCACAGCGCCCGCCCCATCCAGATCTTCCTCGCCAGTGAGGATGCCTTCGAGATAGTTCGGCCCGCCTCGACTTTTGATGTCTTCGACCACGCGGTGCACTTCGGCGTCACTCACAAACGCGCCATGCACCCGCTGCGGCATGCCCGAGCCGGGCGGCAGGTACAGCATGTCGCCCATGCCCAGCAGGCTCTCCGCACCCATCTGGTCGAGGATGGTGCGCGAATCGATTTTGCTCGACACCTGGAAGGCCATTCGGGTGGGAATATTGGCCTTGATCAACCCGGTGATCACATCCACGCTGGGGCGCTGGGTGGCCAGGATGAGGTGAATGCCCGACGCCCGCGCCTTCTGCGCCAGGCGGGCGATGAGTTCCTCGATCTTTTTGCCCACCACCATCATCAGATCGGCCAGTTCGTCGATGACGACCACGATGTGCGGCAACTTCTCCAGCGGTTCGGGAGACTCTGGCGTGAGGCTGAACGGGTTGGTCAGCGGCTCGCCGCGCGCACGGGCCTCCTGCACCTTGGTGTTGTAGCCCGCGAGATTGCGCACGCCGAGCTTGCTCATCAGCTTGTAGCGGCGCTCCATCTCGCCCACGCACCAGTTCAGCGCCTGCGCCGCCTGTTTCATGTCGATCACCACGGGCGCGAGCAGATGCGGAATGCCGTCGTACACGCTGAGTTCGAGCATTTTCGGATCGATCAGAATCAGCCGCACATCGCTGGGTTCGGCCTTGTACAGCAGGCTCAGAATCATGGCGTTGACGCCGACCGACTTGCCCGAGCCGGTGGTGCCCGCTACCAGCAGGTGCGGCATCTTGGCCAGATCGGCCACCACCGGGTTGCCCACGATGTCCTTGCCCAGACCCATGGTCAGCATCGAGGCGGCTTCGTGATAGTTGTTGGAACCCAGAATCTCCGACAGCTTGATGGTGTGCCGCTTGGCATTGGGAAGCTCGAGCGCCATGGTGTTCTTGCCCGGAATGGTTTCGACCACGCGGATGCTCACCAGCGACAAGGCCCGCGCCAGATCGCGCGACAGATTGACGATCTGCGCACCCTTCACGCCAGTGGCCGGCTCCACTTCGTAGCGGGTGATGACCGGGCCGGGATAGGCCGCCACTACGCGCACCTCCACGCCGAAATCCTTGAGCTTTTTCTCGATCAGGCGCGAAGTGAACTCCAGCGTTTCGTGACTGACGGTTTCCGCCTGCACCGAGGGCGCGGCATCCAGCAGGCCCAAGGCCGGCAGGGAAGAGTCGGGCAGTTCATTGAACAGCGGTTTCTGCTTTTCCTTGAGCACGCGCGGAGACTGCGGCACATAAGCCACCGAAGGCTCGATCAGCACGGGAGCGAGCACCTCGCGCTCTTCCACCAAAGGCCGCTGCAACTCGACTTCCTTTTCGCGCTCCTGCTTGGCTTGCTGCCCGGCCAGCACATCGTCTTCGCGTCCGCGGCGTTCGCGCTGCCAGGTCCACAGCCGCTCGATCCAGCCGCCAAGGCGCTCGGCCGCGTCGGCCCATGAAAAATGACCGACCCAGCTCAGCGAAAACAGAAAAACCGCCAGCAGCACCAAGGTGCCGCCGGTGTCGCCCAGCAAGGTATCAACGGCGATACCCAGGCCATGCCCAAGCAAGCCGCCGGCCTCGCCCGGCAGGGCGGAAGCCAGACTCCACAGCCGCGTCGACTCCAGCGCCGCGCTGGAAAGCGGCAACAGCAGCAGGCCCGCCGCGGCGGCCAGCGGCTGCAGCTTGCGCCACCGGCTCACAGGCGTTTGCTCCTCGGCGGCGGGTGTTTGCGCCTGGGTGTTGCGCCACATGCGCAGCAGGCCGTACAGGCCCAGCGGAATCAGCCACAGGGCCGAGAAGCCCAGCAGAAAATAGGCCACATCGGAAAACCAGGCCCCAACCACGCCGACCCAGTTGGCCACATGACCATCGGTGCCCGAACTCGACCAGGACGGATCGGACTTGTGAAAGCTCAGCAGGCTCAGGCAAAGCAAAATCCAACCGATGAAGGCGGCCGTCAGGCGTACCTCGCTCGCAAAACGCTGCAGGCGGCTGCGCGGCTCAGAACGGAGCGCCGCCTGGGAAGGGCGACGTCGGGTATCGATTTTCGGCATGGGAGGGGTGTTCAAAATCCAGGGTGATGCATCGCGCCCGCCATCAAACTGGGCTTCAGGGCGGATTTTGCCGCCTTCGCGGCGGTCATGGGCAAACAAGCCAACGCGACAGATCGCCCAGGCTCAGAATCGCAGGCGGATATAGACGACGGATCAGGAGCGAGGACGAGGAGCCGTGCACACCCCGCTCGCATCAAATCAGGGTCGAGAGATGCTCTCGGATCAACAGGGTGCCGTCTTCGCGCTCGACCACAAAACCTTGCTGTTCAAAGTCCTTCATCACCCGGCTGACCATTTCGCGCGAAGCGCCGACCATCTTGGCCAGATCCTGGCGTGAAAGCTTGTTGCGGATGACGTGCTCGTTCTGCATCTCGTCCGTGAGTTCCATCAGCGCGCGCGCCACACGGCCATAGACATCCATCAGCGCCAGAGATTCAATTTTTCGGTCGGCCCGACGCAGACGCAGCGCCAGCCCGCGCATGATCGCAAAGGACATGCTGGTGTTTTCAGGCAGGCATTGCAGAAACGCCACCCGGCCGAGCATCATCACATCGGTCTGCACCTCGGCCTGCACCGTGGCGCTGTGCGGTTCGCCATCGATCAGGCTCATTTCCCCGATGTAATCGCCCGCATGCAGCACGGCGATGATGACTTCGCGGCCTTTGGCATCCATGCTGATCACCCGCGCTCGGCCGGAAAGCAGAATGAACAGGGCATTCGACTTGCTGCCCTGCTCGACGATGTTTTCGCCGCGCTTGTAGCGCCGCTTGACGATGGATTGCGAAATCGACCAGGCCTGCGATTCGGTGAGCACGGCAAACAGCGGCACGCGCCGAACGAGGTCAATATCGGTGATTTGCGACATCAGTTTCTCCAGTTTATGGGGCGGCGGGGCAATTTCGAAGGCAGGCGGAGAAGCCAGAAAATAGCCGCATGCCGCACGCCCGATATGCCGCACCCCTAAAATCTTATCTATTGTGCGGCGGCTTGCCCTTGTTCTATTTTCGAGGACAGTCCGTCAGCAGCGGTTGCAGCGCGACCTTCTCCCCCATCCTCTCAGCCCGAAGTTTCTCACACATCATGACATCCAAACACGCCAAAGTGCTCATTCTGGGCTCCGGCCCGGCCGGTTACAGCGCCGCCGTCTATGCGGCCCGCGCCAATCTGAACCCCCTGCTCATCACCGGTCTGGCTCAAGGCGGTCAACTCATGACCACGACCGAAGTCGACAACTGGCCTGCCGACGTCGATGGCGTGCAAGGGCCCGACTTGATGGCGCGTTTTCAGGCGCATGCCGAGCGTTTCAATACCGAGATCGTGTTCGATCACATCCACACCGCGCATCTGCGCGAAAAACCCATCCGCCTCGAAGGCGACAGCGGCGTCTATACCTGCGACACCCTGATCATCGCCACTGGCGCTTCGGCCAAATATCTGGGACTGCCCACCGAAGAAGCCTTCATGGGCAAGGGCGTCTCGGGCTGCGCGACCTGCGACGGCTTTTTCTATCGCAACCAGCCGGTGTGCGTGGTGGGCGGCGGCAACACGGCCGTCGAAGAAGCACTGTATCTGGCCAATATCGCCAGCAAGGTGACCGTCATTCACCGCCGCGACAAATTCCGTGCCGAGCCCATTCTGGTCGACAAACTCATGGCCCGCGCGGCCGAGGGCAAAGTCGAACTCAAGCTCTGGAGCGAATTGAAAGAAGTGCTGGGCGACGCCAGTGGCGTGACTGGCGTGCGCATCCACAACAGCCAGACCGGCGCCGACGAAGACATCGCACTGAATGGCTGTTTCATCGCCATCGGCCATCAGCCCAACACTGAAATTTTCAAAGGCCAGTTGGACATGAAGGACGGCTACATCATCACCCGCAGCGGCAACGAAGGGATGGCGACCGCCACCAGTGTGCCCGGCGTATTCGCCGCGGGCGACGTGCAAGATCACGTTTATCGTCAGGCGATCACCAGCGCAGGTACCGGCTGCATGGCCGCTCTGGACGCACAGCGCTATCTGGAGAATGCGGAGTCTTGACACCGATAGCGGTGGACAAGCAAATCTTTCCGGCTATAATCTTTAGGCTTTGTTCTACACAATTTCGAGGTGTGCCATGGCACGAGTGTGTCAAGTGACAGGTAAAGGGCCGATGGTCGGGAACAATGTGTCCCATGCGAACAACAAGACCAAGCGCCGCTTCCTGCCCAATCTGCAATATCGTCGTTTCTGGGTTGAAAGCGAGAACCGTTTCGTGCGTTTGCGCGTAACGAGCTCTGGGCTGCGCACCATTGACAAAAAAGGCATCGACGTCGTGCTGGCCGAGCTGCGCTCGCGCGGCGAGATCTGATCGCCCTCTCCATTCCTTCCTAGAACTGCACGGAACCCATCATGGCAACCAAAGGCGGACGCGAAAAAATCAAGCTGGAATCCTCTGCGGGCACCGGCCATTTCTACACCACCACCAAAAACAAGCGCACCACGCCCGAAAAGATCGAAATCATGAAATTCGATCCGGTCGCGCGCAAGCATGTGAATTACAAGGAAGGCAAGATCAAGTAATCTGATCTGTCTACCAAAGAACGATCCGCTGGATCGGCCAGAGTGTTCAAATTCACTGCGGCCTGACCAGCGGATTTTTTGTGGGCGCCTCTTTTTCATGGGCGCCTCCTTCGGCGCTCCATCAATGTTTAGCCTGGGCATCCGGCATGAATGCCCAGGCGTCGTAAACATCAGAATTCAGGCCGTCGGCGTATAACGTCGCAGCCTCAGCGACAACTCCCGAAGCGGGGCCAGGCCACTGTCTTCGGCGCGGCGGCACCAGTCCTGCAGCTTCAGGCGAAGCTGTTCGGCGTTCAGATTGGTCTGCTCCCACACCGATTTGAGCTCTTCGCGCATGTGAAGCAGCTTGCTCAGGTTAGGGCTGGCACTTGCCGCCGCGTCCACCAAGGCGCGCGAACGCTCGCACAGAATCTCGCGCTCGATGCCGATCCAGCGTTTGGCTGCGCGCAAAGTCGGCAGATGGCTCACCGCGCCCTGCTCTGCAGCTCGGGCCAGCTCGGCCTTGAGGGTGGACTTCAACCCCGCGGCATAGCGCGCCATCAACTCATAACGGTTGGCGATAACAGCTTGCAAAGTGAGCTGATCGACCTCGGCGCGCACCTCGCCCAGCCGGAACTGCGGCGGTAGTTTGCGTGGTTTGGCCAAACCCACCCAGGACAAAGCGCGGATATACGCCCAGCCGATATCGAACTCCCACCATTTGACCGAGAGCTTGGCCGACGTGGGATAGGTGTGGTGGTTGTTGTGCAATTCTTCGCCGCCGATCAGCAACCCCCAGGGAGAAATGTTGTGGCTGCTGTCTCGCGCCGAAAAATTGCGATAGCCCCACCAATGACCCAGCCCGTTGATCACCCCGGCTGCCCAGATCGGAATCCACAACATCTGCACGGCCCACACCGTGGCGCCGATCGCGCCGAACATCAGCACATCGAGAATGAGCAAAAGCCCGACGCCCTGCCAGATAAAGCGGGAATAAACGTTGCGCTCCAACCAGTCGTCAGGAGTGCCGTGACCGAATTTGCTCAGGGTTTCGGCGTTTCTCGATTCGGTTCGGTACAACTCGGCGCCGTGCAACAGCACCGTATCGATGCCGCGCGTCACCGGACTGTGAGGGTCGTCGACCGTCTCGCACTTGGCGTGATGCTTGCGATGAATCGCCACCCATTCCTTGGTGACCATGCCCGTGGTGAACCACAGCCAGAAGCGGAAAAAGTGCGAGGCGATCGGGTGCAGTTCCAGCGCCCGGTGAGCCTGAGCGCGGTGCAGAAAAATAGTGACGGACGCAATGGTGATATGCGTGGTAATGAGCGCAAATAAGACTATTTGCAACCATGATGCACGCAAAAGGCCGTGCCCAGCCCAATTCAAAAACACATCAAACATCAGAAACTTTCAGATCGATACAACACAATTGGAACTTCGCCGCTGGCGAAAGTTGCATTCATTATCGGTCTTGCACTGACGACAGCACTCAGTGCAAACGAGAAGCCCTTGTCAGTCCGATAGCGTGGCATCGGCTTCGCCACGATCAGATGAGGTCGGGCGCCGCTGCAGCACGGCGGCGTAAAAGCCGTCGGTGGCGTGACGATTGGGCAACAACTGCAAGTCCCCTTGGGTCACCAGGCCCTCGCCTTCTACTCCTTGCTGACGTAGCACCGTATCGGCGGGAACACGCTCGAAATCGGGGTGCGCGGTCAGAAAGGCATTGACGATGCCGCTGTTTTCTTCCGGCAAGACGCTACAGGTGGCGTAAACCAAGCGCCCGCCCGGCTTCAGCAACGTTGCCGCCGATTGCAGAATGTTGGCTTGTTTTGTCGTCAACTCGGCAATATCTTCAGGCTTCTGTCGCCATTTCATATCAGGGTTACGGCGCAAGGTACCCAGGCCGGAGCACGGCGCGTCCACCAGCACCCGGTCGACCTTGCCAGCCAGACGTTTGACCCGTTCATCGCGTTCATGTGCGATGGCCACCGGGTACACATTGGATAGCCCACTACGCAACAGCCGGGGTTTGAGCTTGGCCAGGCGGTAGTCGGCCACGTCGAACGCATAAAGCCGACCCGTGCTGCGCATCATGGCGCCCAGCGCCAGGGTTTTGCCGCCGGCTCCGGCGCAGAAGTCGACCACCATTTCGCCGCGGCGCGGGGCCAGCAGTACGGCGAGCAGCTGACTGCCTTCGTCCTGCACCTCCACCCAGCCTTCGCGAAAGACGGTGAGATCCTGCAAAGCGGGTTTGCCTTCCAGGCGTACGCCCCACGGCGAATAGGGCGTTGGCTGCGCGGGCAGATTGAGGCGGGCGAACACGTCGAGCACGGCTTCGCGCCGTGCTTTCTGCACATTCACCCGCAAATCCAGCGGGGCCGGGCGCAACATCGCCTGCGCCAGCGCGGGATATTCCGCGCCATAGTTCGCCTGCAAGGCGGCCGCCAGCCATTCCGGCAGACTCCAGCGCACCGCTTCGGACAGGGCCATCGCGTCTTGTGCCAGCAAGCGTTTGCGCCACTCGAGTTGCTCGGGAGAAAGCGCGGCATGCAGCGATTGCGCGTTTTCCGACCAGCCGAGAATGGCCAGACGCAGTTCCATAGCTCCGCCGATGCTTTCGTCGGTCGCGGCCAGCGTCTGAAACAAGCGCAGATGCCGCAGCACCTGATAGACCGTGTCGGCCAGGATCTGTCGGTCGGTCTTGCCCAGTTGCGGCTTGGCACGGAACAGCCGCGACAGCACGGCATCGGCCGCGGCGTCGAAACGCAACATGTCGCGCAGCACGTCGCGCGCGGTGTAAAGCAGGTCACGCGGTTTCATGGCGCTCTTTCAAAGGGAAGAATCGGAGGACGGACGGATGCGGGTGCGCAAGCCGTCGATCTGCACCCGCCCTTCCAGCAAAGCCCGCACGGCGGGGGGATAAATTCGGTGCTCTTCAAGCAAGACCCGCGCAGCCAGCGTCTCGACCGTATCACCATCCAGCACCGGCACGGCGGCCTGCGCCAGAATGGGGCCGTGATCGAGCGCACTGCTCACCAGATGCACGGTAGCGCCGTGCCACTTCACCCCTTCTTCGAGGGCCCGCGCATGGGTGTGCAAACCGGTGAAAGCTGGCAGCAAAGACGGATGGATATTCACCAGACGGCCCGCAAAGCGATCCACGAAGGCCGCACCCAGCACCCGCATGAAGCCGCACAGCGCGATGACGTCGGGCTCCAGCGCGGCAATCGCGTCGCCCAAAGCACCGTCGAACGCCTCACGGTTGGGAAAGTCGGCATGCGCGATCACCTGCGTGGGCACACCGAAGGCACGCGCAGCGTCCAGCCCTGCGGCATCAGCCCGGTTACTGAGTACTCCACGCACGCAAACGCCCCAGCCCTGTTCACGCTCGGCCTGAAGAATGGACTGCAGATTGCTGCCGCGCCCGGAAATGAGGAGAACCAGATTTTTCATCGGCGGGCAGTGTAGCCGCCGCGTCAGGCGTTTGATATGCGCCGTGTTTGCGCGCGCTGCCGCGAAAACAGGCCGCAGCGTGAATAATGACGGGTTTAATGTTGCCACGCCGCCATGAAATGCCCTTTTTGCCAAAGCCCCGACACGCAGGTGATTGAAACCCGTGATGTGGAAGACGGCACCGCGCTGCGGCGGCGGCGGCGTTGCGGCCATTGCGACAAGCGCTTCACCACCTATGAGCGCGCGGAGGTCAGCTTTCCAGTGGTGGTGAAGAAAGATGGCCGCCGCACCGAATACGACCGCGACAAACTGCGCGCCTCTTTCCTGCTGGCCTTGCGCAAGCGGCCGGTCAGTGCCGACGCGGTGGACACCGCCATCGGGCGCGTGGAGCAAATGCTGCTGCAAAGCGGCGCGCGCGAGTTGCCCTCCACACAGATCGGCGCCTGGGTGATGGAGGAATTGCGCACGCTCGACGGCATTGCCTATGTGCGCTTTGCCTCCGTCTATCACAGCTTCAAGGATTTGAGCCAGTTTCTCGACGTGCTGCAGGAAATGCAGCCGCCCTCGCCCGCCGTCAAACCCCGGCGCGGCAGAACTCCGACATGAGCCCGGACGACGTTTCATTCAGCGAACAAGACCAGCGCTTCATGCGCCGGGCGCTCGATCTGGCGCACAGCGCGATGTACCGCACCAGCCCCAATCCGCGGGTGGGCTGCGTGCTGGTGCGAGACGGCCAGGTGCTGGGCGAAGGCGCCACGCTGGCGGCGGGGCAAGATCACGCCGAAGTCCAGGCGGTGAAGCAAGCCTGGGAGCGCGGCCACGAGGTGCGGGGCGCCACCGCCTACGTCACGCTGGAGCCCTGCGCGCACCACGGCCGCACGCCGCCCTGCGCCGACCTGCTGGCCACGCAAGGCGTCGCGCGCGTGGTCGCTGCGCTGGTCGATCCCAACCCGCTGGTGGCAGGCCAGGGATTGCAGCGTTTGCGCGATGCCGGCATCCAGGTCGATGTCGGGCTGTTCGCCGATGAAGCGCGCGAGATCAACCTTGGCTTCATCTCCCGCATGGTGCGCGGCACGCCCTGGGTGCGGCTGAAGGTGGCCGCCTCGCTCGACGGCGTCACGGCCCTGCCCAACGGCGCAAGCCAGTGGATCACCAGCGAAGCGGCCCGCGCCGACGGCCATCACTGGCGCGCGCGCGCCTGCGCCGTGCTCACCGGCCTGGGCACGGTGCGGGCGGACGATCCCCAGCTCAATGTGCGGGCGGTGCAGACGCCGCGCCAGCCCATTCGCATCGTCATCGACAGCCGCCTGGAATGCCCGCCGACCGCGCGCCTGTTGCAGAGTGCGGAATCGCCGCTGTGGATCGTCCACGCCCTGCCGCCGGAACAGGCCGCGCCGCGTCTGGCGGCGCTGCGCAGCGCGGCCACCGCCTCGCTCGATCTGCAAGACATCGCCCTGCCCAACGATCCCGGTAAACCGGGCAAAACCGATTTGCGCGCGCTGATGCAGGTGCTCGGCCAGCGGGGCATCAACGAGCTGCACTGCGAGGCCGGCGAAAAGCTCAACGGCTCGCTGCTGCGCGCCGGCGTGGTCGATGAACTGCTGCTGTATCTTGCGCCCCAGTTGCTGGGCGAGGGCGCCGGATTGGCGGCGCTGGGGCCCTATCAGCAGATCAACGAAGGGCTCGCGCTGCGATGGCACGATGTGCAGCGGATCGGCGCCGATCTGCGCATCCTTGCACGTCTCCCTCATTCCTTTTCTCTTTGAACCCTCATGTTCACCGGACTCATCACCAGCGTCGGCCGCATCGCCGAAGTCACCCCCCTCGGTTCCCAGGCCAGTCACGGCAAACGCGTGCGCCTGCAGGTCGATCCGGCCTGGCTGCAGGGCGTAGAGCTCGGCGAGAGCATCGCCGTCAGCGGCGCCTGCATGACGGTGGTGGATCTTCAGCCCTGTGGCTTTGCCTTCGACATTTCGGCCGAAAGTCTGGCGCGTACCACGGGGCTGAACGTGCCGGGCGCCCGGGTCAATCTGGAACAGTCGGTCGCGCTGTCCACCAAGCTGGGCGGCCATCTGGTCACCGGCCATGTGGACGGCGTGGGTCAGGTGGCCCGGTTCGAGCCCATCGGCGAATCCTGGCTGCTGGAGGTGGACGCGCCCGCCGCTTTAGGCAAGTTTTTTGCGTACAAGGGCTCCATCGTGATCAACGGCGTGAGTCTGACGGTCAACCGCGTCGAAGATCTGCCGGAGCGTTGCCGCGTGAGTATCAACCTCATTCCGCACACCCTGCAGCACACCAATCTGCATCAACTTCGCGAGGGCAGCGCGGTGAATCTCGAAATCGACCTCATCGCCCGCTATGTCGAGCGCATGCTGGGCGCACCGGAGGGTCGGAAAGATGTGTGAGTTGTTCGCCTACTCCAGCCGTGTGCCCGCGCGGGTGCGGTTCGCCTTTCGTGAATTCGCGCGCCACGGCGGGCCGCACGCCGCCAATCCCGACGGCTGGGGCGCGGCGTATTACGAGGGCAGCGACGCGCATGTGCTGCGCGAAGCCCAACCCGCGCTGACCAGCGCCTTCGTTCCGGTGCTCGAAAAGCACGACTTTCACAGCCCGCTAGTCATCGCGCATATCCGCCGCGCCTCGCGCGGCCCGGTGACGCTGGTCAACACCCAGCCGTTCGCCCGCGAGCTGTTCGGCAAGCGCCACCTCTTTGCCCACAACGGCGATCTGCCGGACATCGAGCAGGCGCTTCCGCTGGCGCATGCAGCGCACCGCCCGATGGGCCAGACCGATTCCGAACATGCCTTCTACGTGCTCATGCAATCGCAGCAAGTGCTCGATGCGGCGGGTGAGAGCGGCGACCTCAAACGCCGCATCGAAGTGGTCTCCGACTTCGCGGCCAAATTGCGTGCCCTTGGCGCGGCGAACTTTCTGTTCACCGATGGCGACCTGCTGTTCGCTCATGCGCATCGCCGCCGCAGTCATCCGGGCAACACCTGGGTGCCCGGTTTGCACCTGCTCATGCGCGAAGCCGCCAGCGAGCATCAGATGCGCGCTTCTGGGCTGCACGTTCAGGGCCGCGACGACAAACCCGCGCCCGCCGTGATGCTCGCCAGCGTGCCCCTCACCCCGGAAGACTGGGAGCCCCTGCCCGAAAATACGCTGCTCGTCGTCCAGCAGGGCCGATTGATCGCGCGCCTCGGTGCTTGATCATTGCCCCGATCAGCGCCCCAACCCGGCTCTGAACAGCGCTTGAGTCGGCCACACACATGCCGCCCGTTGCAAACGGACACAGGCTCAACCTTTTGCGCTGATAAAGTCTGGCCCGACTTCCCTGAGACGCCCGCCACGAGCCCATGAAACATTTTCCAGCCCGCCTTCTATCCACTTTCGCCCTCCTCTGGCTGGCCCTGGTTCCCCGCGCGAGTTGGGCGCTGGGGCTGGGCGGCGTATCCGACTGGGCGCAGTCCACCTGGAATGCCGCGGTCAGCACCACCCAGACCGGACAGGACGATCTGTACTTCAGTGGCTACACCTGGCACGACCCCGGCACCTACACCGCCGCTAAACGCGCCACGCTCAACAAACACGCCTGGGGCATAGGCTGGGGCCGCCATCACATCAATGCCGACGGCAACGAAGACATGGTGTACGCCATGATCTTCTCCGACTCGCACTGGAACGCCGAGCCCGTGGTCGGCTACGCCCATCAGTGGATGTTCAACAACGACGCGCCGGTGGGCTTCGGTCTGGGCTACACCCTGGCGGTGACCTCGCGCGCCGACATCTTCCACAACATCCCCTTCCCCATCGCGCTGCCCATCGCCTCGATCCGTTTCGGCAGGCTGTCGATTTATGGCACCTTCATCCCGAAGGTGAACAACAAGCTCAACAACGGCAACGTCGCGTTTTTCTTCGGACGTTACGAATTCTGACAAGGCAAGCGGCGCAAGCGCGCCGGGTGAGGCGGTTTTAGAATGTTGGGCTTTTCAGCAGCGCCCCGTCCCCATCATGCCCCTGTCCCCCGTTCCCGACATCATTGCCGAGCTCAAGGCCGGGCGCATGGTCATTCTGGTCGATGAGGAAGATCGCGAAAACGAGGGCGATCTGGTCATTGCCGCCGAGCACATCACCCCGCGGGCCATCAATTTCATGGCCACGCATGCGCGCGGTCTTATCTGCCTGACCCTCACCGCCCAGCGCTGCGCGCAGCTTGGCCTGCGGCATATGGTCGAGCACAACGGCTCTTCGCACGGCACCGCCTTCACCGCGTCCATCGAAGCTGCCGAAGGCGTCACCACGGGCATTTCGGCGGCCGACCGTGCGCGCACCGTGCAGGCCGCCGTGGCGCGCAACGCACAGGCCAGTGACATCGTGCAACCGGGTCACATCTTCCCGCTGATGGCCGCTGAAGGCGGCGTGCTGATGCGCGCCGGGCACACCGAGGCCGGCTGCGACCTCGCCGCTCTGGCCGGGCTGGAACCCGCCGCCGTGATCTGCGAGGTGATGAACGCCGACGGCACCATGGCCCGCCTGCCCGATCTCGAACAATTTGCCGCGCAGCACGATCTGAAAATCGGCGCCATCGCCGATCTCATCGAATACCGCAGCCGCACCGAATCGCTGGTGCAGCGCGTAGGCGAACACCCCATGCAGACGCCGTTCGGCCCCATGCGCTGCGTGGCCTATACCGATCGCGCCGGTCATGGCCTGCATCTGGCGCTGGTGCATGGCGACCTGGCCGCGCAGGCCGCGCCGCTGGTGCGGGTGCACGAGCCCCTGTCCGCTCTCGACCTGCTCGATGCCGCCTGCCAGCGCCATTCCTGGAATCTGCCGCAGGCGCTTGGCCGCATCGTGCGCGAAGGCGTGGGCGTGGCCGTGCTGCTCAACTGCGGTGAATCGGCCGCGCAATTGAAAAGCCAGTTTGAGCGCTTGTTGCAGCCGGCGGCCACGCCGCCCAAATCGGGCGTCACCGCCTTGCGCGACTACGGCATTGGCGCGCAAATCCTGCGCGATCTCGGCGTGCGCCAGATGCGCCTTCTCGGCCAGCCGCGCAAAATGCCCAGCATGGCAGGCTATGGGCTGGAGATCGTCGGCTTCGAGTCCGCACAGGACAGCGCCCCCACCCTTGCGCCCGGCGCGTAAGCTGTTGCCCTTCTGCGCCCCGCGGCGCGCCACTCCTCTGCACTCCAACGCCATGCAAAACGTCCAGAACCGCATTCTTTCCGAACAACTCGATGGCCGTGAGCTGCGCGTCGCCGTGGTGCAGGCCCGCTTCAACACTGCCATTACCGACCGCATCACCCAGTCCTGCCTCGACGAACTCCAGCGCCTGGGCGTGAACGAAGACGATATCGGGCTCTACACCGTCCCCGGCGCGCTCGAACTGCCGCTGATGCTGCAGGCGCTGGCCGAGAGCGAGGCCTTCGATGCGCTCATTGCCATCGGCTGCGTGATTCGCGGTGACACCTATCACTTCGAGGTCGTCTGCAATACCAGCGCGGCCGGTATCGCTCAGGTGGCGCTCGACTACAACATGCCGGTGGCCAACGGCGTGCTCACCGTGGAAAACGAAGCGCAGGCCGAAGCCCGCATCGACAAAGGGGCCGAATGCGCCCGCGTCGCGGTGGAAATGGCCAACCTGTTCATCGACATCAGCGACAACGACGACGAGGCCGCATGACCGCAACCACCGCCCCCAAAAGCGCGCGGCGCAAGTCGCGCGAGCTCGCGTTCCAGGGCATTTATGAATGGCTGCTCGCCGGCAGCGATACCGGCGCGATCGAAGCCTTTCTGCACGAACGCTACCCCACCATCAAGCTCGACGACGATCACTTTCAGTCGCTGCTGCATGGCGCGCTGGCCGAGGCCGGGCCGCTCGACGCCCTCATTCAGCCGCACATCGACCGCCAGACCAGCGAGCTTTCCCCGGTAGAGCACGCCCTGCTGCTGATGGGCGCCTTCGAGCTGCAGCGTCATCTCGACGTGCCCTATCGCGTGGTCATCAACGAAGCGGTCGAACTCGGCAAGGTGTATGGCGGCACCGACGGCTATAAATACGTCAACGGCGGCCGCTAACCAGTCGCACCCGCAAGCGCAGCCCACGGCCACCGACTTCAGCCCGCCGCCCAACCCCTACGCGAACGTGCCCGTCAGCCACAAGGCCAAAGCCCCGCCGCGACGTGCGGCCGCTTCTTTCCCCCGGCGCGCCAGTGCCAGCCCGCGCCCGCCGCGCAAAGACTGATCTCCCTCTGATAGCCGCCATGCGCTTAGCCCAACGCAACCAGTCCATCGAACCCTTCTACGTCATGGACGTGGTGCGCGCCGCGGCCGAACAACAAACGGCCTGGGAAGCGCAGGGCAGGCGCATGATCCATCTCAGCGTGGGCGAGCCCGATTTCACCGCGCCCGAACCCGTGGTCGAAGCCGCCACCCGCGCGTTGCGCGACGGCCGCACCGGCTACACCCTGGCGCCCGGCCTGCCTGCGCTACGCGAGCGCATCGCGCAGCACTACGCCCAGGTGCACGGCGTGACGCTCGATCCCGCGCGCGTGTTCATCACTGCGGGCGCCTCGGGCGCCCTCACCTTGGCCAGCCTGCTGCTGTTCAATCCGGGCGATGCAGTGCTCATGCCCGACCCGAGCTATCCGTGCAACAAGAACTTCGTGGCCGCTGCAGGAGCCCGGGCGCGCATGCTGCCCGCCCCCGCCGCGCAACGCTTTCAGCTCACCGCCAGCGAAGTCGAGGCCGCGTGGACGCCGCAGACCGCTGGGGTTTTGCTGGCCTCGCCCTCCAACCCCACCGGCACCTCCATCGCGCCAGACGAGCTGCGCCGCATCGCCGACGTGGTGCGCGCGCGCGGCGGGGTGAGCATCGTCGACGAAATCTATCTGGGCCTCAGCTATGAAGCCGGCTACGGCCACACCGCGCTAGCCGCGGGCGACGACATCATCACCGTCAACAGCTTCTCCAAATACTTCCAGATGACCGGATGGCGGCTGGGCTGGCTGGTCGTGCCGCCCTCGCTCGTCGCCCCGCTGGAGCGCATGGCCGGCAATCTGTTCATCTGCGCCAGCAGCGTGGCGCAACATGCCGCGCTGGCCTGCTTCGAGCCCGACACCCTGACTGAATACGAACGCCGCCGCGCCGAGTTCCAACGCCGCCGCGACCTGATCGTGCCCGGCCTCGAAGCCTTGGGCCTGCGCGTGCCCGTGCGGCCGGACGGCGCGTTTTATGTGTACGCCGACTGCTCTGCCTACAGCGCAGACAGCTGGGACTTCTGCTTCGAGGTCATGCGCGATACCGGCGTAGTGCTCGTACCCGGCAAAGACTTCGGCACCGCCGAGCCCCAGCGCTACTTCCGCCTGAGCTACGCCAACAGCATCGCCAACCTGCAGGAAGCGCTGGCCCGGCTACGCGGCTATCTGGAACGCAAGGTGGCATGAAAATCGCCCAATGAACCTGGAGCATCGCATCCTGCTGATCGCGGGGCCGAATGGCGCTGGGAAAACCACCTTCGCCAAGATTTTCCTGCCCGAAGCGGATTACAGCGACTTCATCAATGCCGATCTCATCGCCTCGGGCTTATCCCCATTCGATCCCGATAGGGCTGCTCGACGCGCTGCGCGCCTGATGCTGGAAGAAATTGACTTACGGGTGAAAAACGGGAAAAGCTTCGCCCTGGAAACCACCCTCAGCGGGCGCGGCTATGCCGCACAAATTCCACGGTGGCGTGCATTGGGCTATCACGCCAAGCTCGTGTTTTTGTCCTTGCCCGATGCGGAAATGGCAGTACAGCGTGTGGCGGCCCGTGTGGCACAAGGCGGGCATGCCATCCCTGAAGCCGTCATCCGACGCCGTTTTTCAGCCGGATTACTCAATTTCCATCATCTCTACAAACCGTTGGTGAACGCCTGGGCACTTTATGACAACTCGGGTGATCTACCCTCTCTGATCAGCAGCGGGGACAACCCATGACCATCTCTCCGATCAAGCACACCCCGCCTTCTGTCGACCCCGATCTGCAAAAAGTCGAGCCCGCCCTGCGCCGTGCAGCCCAAAGCGCGCGTGAGCTCGCGCTGCGTACCGGCACGCCTTGCTATGTCTGGCGCGATGGCAAGCTGATCAACATTGGCAGCCCGCAGATGAATCCCTCAGCCGACACCCACACCACCGAGAAGGCATGAACTCGACCGCCAGACCTTCGGCGCAAGCCCCTTGCCTCGCTGTTTTCCACTGGCCCGTGCGGGTGTACTGGGAAGACACAGACGCCGGGGGTATCGTCTATTACGCCAACTATCTCAAGTTTTTCGAGCGCTCGCGCACGGAATGGCTGCGCAGCCTGGGGCTGGCACAGTCGGAGCTGGCGGCGCAATCGGGCCTGGTATTCGTCGTGGCCGACGTGCATCTGCGCTACGCCGCCCCCGCCAAACTCGACGACGCGCTGCAGATCCAGCTTCGCTTGCAGGACATCGGCAGCGCCAGCCTCACCGTCGCGCAACAGGCCTGGCGCTGCGACGCCAGCGGCGCGCCCGCCGCGCTGCTGTGCGAGGCCACGGTGCGCGTGGGTTGCGTGGCGGCGGCCACGCTGCGACCATCGCGCATTCCGCGGGAAGTCTTCGACCGCGTCACCCGCTGGGCAGCGCCTGCTTCACCCGCACCCTGAGTTGCAACCCTTCCTGTCGTGAACCTTTTTTCCGCAATCCTGTCTTCTCCGCAGCGGCCGCGCCCGTTGGGGATTTGTTGTAATGCAGGCTGTCTCTCCTGAGCCGCGCGCTCACTCTCCCACTACTACAGCCAGACCTCCCTATGGATCAAAACTTCTCCATCGTATCCATGGTGCTCGGCGCCAGCATCGTGGTGCAGCTGGTGCTCGCCCTTCTGCTCTCCGTATCGCTGGCGAGCTGGACCGTCATCTTCCGCAAATATTTCGCCATCAAGTCGGCGCGGGTGAAGTCTGAAGACTTCGAACAGGAGTTCTGGTCGGGCACGGGGCTCAACGACCTCTACCAATCGGCGCTGAGCAACGGCCGCCACGGCAGCCCGCTGCAGCGCATCTTCGCCTCGGGCATGCGTGAATACCTCAAGCTGCGCGAGCGCCATGTGCTCGACGGCTCCACCCTGGTGGACGGCGCCCGCCGCGCCATGCGCGCCGCCTTCCAGCGCGAGATGGACGCGCTCGAAGCCAACTTGTCCTTTCTCGCCTCGGTCGGCTCAGTGTCGCCCTATGTCGGCCTGTTCGGCACGGTGTGGGGCATCATGCACGCCTTCGTCGGCCTGTCCAATCTGCAGCAGGTCACGCTGGCCACCGTGGCGCCCGGCATTGCCGAGGCGCTGGTGGCCACGGCCATCGGCCTGTTCGCCGCCATCCCCGCGGTGATCGCCTACAACTTCTTCGCCCGCGACATCGACCGCCTGGCCAATCGCTACGAGTCGTTCACCGAAGAGTTTTCCAACATCCTGCAGCGCCAGAGCACGCCCGCGCCGAGCGCCGCGCAGTCGGCCGCGGCAGCAAGCGCCGGGCGAGCCGGGCCGGTCACCGGCTTTGGCGGAGGGCGCTGAGATGACGCTACCGCGCTCACTTCGTTCGCTGATCCCTGGGAACTTCTGACATGCCCGCCCTCCAATCCAGCAGTCGTGGGCATCGCTCGCGGCGCGCTCTGGCCGACATCAATGTCGTGCCCTATATCGACGTCATGCTGGTGTTGCTGATCATTTTCATGGTCACCGCGCCGCTCATCACGCCGACCATGGTCAAGCTGCCCACCGTGGGCAATGCACCGCAGGCGCCCAGTACCTTGGTACAGGTCACCATCCAGAAGGACGACATGCTCGAAGTCTCGCTGCGCGACCCCAAGAGCAAGGCCGCCAACGCCGCGCCGCAGCCCGTCAGCCTCAAGGACTTGCCGCAGACCGTGCAGCAACTGGCCGCGCAGGCTGGCCTCAGCCTCGATGCCATGCCGGTGCTGATCGCCGCCGACAAAAACGTGAAGTACGACGCGGTGATGCGCGCGCTCAATCTGCTCAAACAACACGGTGTGGAGCGCGTGGGCCTGGCCGTCCAGTCCAACCCATCCTGATGCGTTTTTTCTCCCGTTTTTTAGCCCGGTTTTTTCCCCTTTTCCCATGAACACCGCGCGCTTATCCCCAGGCGACCCCTCCGCGCTGCGGCCGCCGCACGAACGCGGCACGCTGCGCGCCTTCGGCCTGGCCGCCCTGTTCCACCTACTGCTCATTGCCCTCATCGCCTTCGGCGTGCACTGGAAGAGTCACCCGCCCGAAGCGGTGGAGGCCGAGTTGTGGTCGCCCACGGTGCAGCGCGCCGCGCCCCGGCCCACCGCGCCGATGGAACGCAAGCAGCCGCAACCCCGGCCGCAGCCCGCCCCTCCGCCACCGCCACCGCCCAAACCCGTGGCGGCCCCCAAACCCGAGCCGCAGGTGCAACAGGCCGACATCGTGCTGAAGCAAGAGCGCGAAGCCGCGCTCAAAAAACAGCAGGCCGAGCAACAGACGCTGATCGAAAAACGGCTCAAGGAAGAACAGAAAAAACTCGCCGAAGAAAAGCAGCGCCTGGCCGAGCAAAAGCAGCAGCAGGAACTCAAACAACAACAGTTGGCCGAACAGCGCAAACAGCAGCAGGAAGAAAAACTGCGCCAGGAAAAGCTGGCCGAGCAAAAAAAGCTGGCTGAACAAAAGCGGCTAGCCGAGCTGAAGCAGAAAAAACTGGAGCAGCAGCAGGCGCAGCTTGCCGCCTCGTCGCGCGACGATTACATGAAGCAGTTGATGCAGCAGGCGGGCACCGGCGCGGCCAACAGCACAGGTACTGCGGCGCGCACCTCCGGTCCGTCGGGCACGTATGCGGCGCGCATCGCCAGTCTGGTGCGGGAGAACGTGACCTATCCCGAGATCAACCAGATCACCGGCGATCCGCGGGTGACGGTGCTGGTCAACCTGGCGCCGGACGGCACCGTGCTCACCGCGAAAATCGAGCGCTCCAGCGGTGTGACGAGCTGGGATCAGGCCGTGCTACGCGCCATCGAGCGGGTGCACCACTTCCCGCCCGACAGCAACGGCAAGATCTGGACGCCGATGTTGGTCAAAGCCGGGCCGCGCGACCCAAGCTGATCAGTAGTCGATCTCCGCCCGGCCGTCTTTCGAGATCTGGGCCAAGGCGCTCAGGATCGGATCGGTGGGTGGCAGGCGGCAGGCCGGCACACTCAGGCGCACTTGCGCCCCGGCGCGTTCGACGTCGAGCAGCAGCGGCAAGCCATCTTCGCTGGCGTGCTGGCGGGCCAGCCCCACCAGCGGCTCGGCCGAGCTGGCGCCGTTGAGTTTGAGACGGATACTTTTTCCCAAGCGGGCGCGGGCCTCTTCGAGCGTCCACACCGCGTCGGCGTTGAAACGCAGCCCGCCATTGAAGCGGTCGGTCTGTGCCTTGCCACGCAGCACCAGCAGGGCGTCGTCGCGCAGGCGGTCGCGCACGGTGTCGAGCAGGCTTTCGCCGATGACGATCTCCATCGCCCCGGAGCGATCTTCGAGCGCGAGGATGGCGATGCGCCCGCGCTGCGACTGCACCAGACGCACCCCGGCCGCGATGCCCGCGATAAGCACCGGGTCGCGCGAATCGACCAGATCCATCAGCGCAGTCGGGGCGAAGCGCCGCACCTCCTCGGCGCTGGCGTCGAACAGATGGCCGCTGAGGTAGTAGCCGATGGCGGTTTTCTCAAAGGAGAGCTTGGTGCGCAGATCCCAGGGCTCGACCTCGGGCAGCAGCGGCTCGTGCGCCGGGTTGTGGTCGCCATCGGCGGCGTCGGCGGCGAACAGGTCGAACAGCCCGGCCTGCTGCCGGGCGGCCTCGCGCTGCGCGGCGTAGTCCATCGCGGTTTCCACCGCGGCCATCACCGCGGCACGCTCGGGGTGCAGGGTGTCGAACGCGCCGGCCTTGGCCAGAGCTTCGAGCACGCGCTTGTTGAGGCGGGTGCGATCCACCCGTTCGGCAAAGTCGAACAGCGAAGTGAAAGGCCGCTCTTGCCGCGCAGCGATCACGGCCTCCACCGCAGCCTGGCCGTTGCCCTTGATGGCGCCCAAGGCGTAGCGGATGGTCTTGCTGTCCACCGGATCGAAGCGCCACTGCGAGGCGTTCACATCGGGCGGCAGCACGGCAATACCCCGCGCCTGCGCATCTTCCACCAGCACCTTGAGCTTGTCGGTGTCGTCGAGGGCGATGCTCATGTTGGCCGCGAGGAATTCGGCGGGGTAATGCGCCTTCATCCAGGCCGTCTGCACGGCGAGCAGCGCGTAGGCGGCGGCGTGCGATTTGTTGAAGCCGTAGCCCGCGAACTTCTCCATCAAATCGAAGATCTCGTTGGCCTTCTCCGGCTTGATGCCGTTTTTGGCCGCGCCTTCGGCGAAGATGCCGCGGTGCTGCGCCATCTCCTCGGGCTTTTTCTTGCCCATGGCGCGGCGCAGCAGGTCGGCGCCGCCGAGCGAGTAGCCACCGATGACCTGCGCCACCTGCATCACCTGCTCCTGATAGACCATGATGCCGTAGGTTTCCTCCAGCACCGAGGCCATGCGCGGGTCGGGATAGACCACGTCTTCCTTGCCCGCTTTGCGCGCGCAGTAGGTGGGAATGAGGTCCATCGGGCCGGGGCGGTACAGCGCCACCAGGGCGATGATGTCCTCAAAGCGGTCGGGCTTGGCGTCACGCAACATGCCTTGCATGCCGCGCGATTCGAGCTGGAACACGGCGACGGTGTCGCCCTTGGCCATGAGTTTGTAGCTCTTGGGGTCGTCCAGCGGAATGTCTTCGAGTTTGAAGTCGGCGCGGTCGGGGTGGTTGCGGCGGATGAGTTGCGCGCCCAGCTCCAGGATGGTCAGCGTAGCCAGGCCGAGAAAGTCGAACTTCACCAGCCCGGCGGCTTCGACATCGTCCTTGTCGAATTGTGAAACGGCGTCGGTGCTGCCCGGCTGCGCATACAGCGGGCAGAAGTCGGTAAGTTTGCCCGGCGCGATGAGCACACCGCCAGCATGCATGCCGATATTGCGCGGCAGGCCTTCGAGCTGCTGGGCGAGATCGAGTAGTTGCCTGACCTCCTCTTCCTCCTCGTAGCGCTGCGCCAGCAGGGGCTCCTGCTTGAGCGCGTCGGCTAGTGAGATGTGCTGGCCCGGCTTGGCGGGAATGAGCTTGGCGATGCCGTCGCAGAAGGTGTAGCTCAGATCGAGCACCCGCCCGACGTCGCGCACCGCGGCGCGCGCGGCCATGGTGCCGAAGGTCGCGATCTGCGACACGGCTTCGACGCCGTATTTCTCTTTCACATAATCGATGACGCGGTCGCGGTTTTCCTGGCAGAAGTCGATGTCGAAGTCGGGCATGGACACCCGCTCCGGGTTGAGAAAGCGCTCGAACAGCAGCGCGTACTCCAGCGGGTCGAGGTCGGTGATGCGCAGGCTATACGCCACCAGCGAGCCCGCGCCCGAACCCCGCCCCGGCCCCACCGGGCAGCCGTTGTTCTTGGCCCAGTTGATGAAGTCGGCCACGATGAGAAAGTAGCCCTCGAAGCCCATCTTGGCGATGATGCCCAGCTCGTACTCCAGCCGCTGCTGATAGCGCGGGCGGGCCGCTTCGCGCTGGTCGGCCTGCGGATAGAGCACGGCCAGCCGCTGCTCCAGTCCTTCCTGCGCCTGCTGGCGGAAGAACTCGGCGGGGGTCAGTCCCTGCGGCGTGGGGAACAGCGGCAATTGCGGTTTTCCCAGATCGAGCACCAGATTGCAGCGCTGGGCAATCGCCACGGTGTTGGCCAGCGCCGAGGGCACATCGGCAAACAGCGCCTCCATCTCGGCCTGCGACTTGAAATATTGCTGAGCAGTGAACTTGCGCTGGCGGCGCGGGTTGCCCAGGGTTTCGCCCTCGGCGATGCACACCCGCGCTTCGTGGGCATCGAAGTCGTCGGCCTTGAGGAATTGCACCGGGTGCGTTGCCACCACCGGCAAACCCAGTTCGGCCGCCAAGGGCACCGCCGCCTGCACGTGGGGCTCGCACGCGGCATGACCGCCGCGCTGCAACTCGATGTAGAAGCGCCCCTCGAACACAGCCGCGTGCTGCCGCGCCAAGTCACGCGCGGTGGCCGTGTCGCCCTGCAGCAGCGCCTGCCCAATGGCACCTTCATGCGCACCCGAGAGCGCGATCAGACCTTCGGCCAGCCCGCCCTCCAGCCATTCCCACTGCACCACGGCACGGCCGCGCTGCTGGTTGTCCAGCCAGGCCCGACTGAGCAGATCGCAGAGGTTGAGATACCCGGTGCGGTTCTGCACCAGCAGCAGCAGCCGTGTGAACTGCCCCGGATGGCGGGCGCTGCCCAGCAGCACATCACAGCCGATGATCGGCTTGACCCCGGCGTCCAGCGCGGCTTTGTAGAACCGCACGGTGGCAAACAGGTTGTTGAAATCGGTGATCGCCAGCGCCCCTTGCCCGTCGCGGACGGCCGCGGGCACCATGTCGTCCACGCGCAAGGCGCCGTCGACGATGGAGTATTCAGTGTGGGTGCGAAGATGGACGTAGGACATCGGGGTATTTTAGGGAGGCGCCGATCCCTGGTGCACACTCAATGAGCCGCCAATTTCTGCACCTCGGCCAGCACCAACGACCTCATGCGAGGCAGTTCTACCAGCGTGGTCTGCCACACAATGCCAAGGTCCACGGTGAAGTAGCCGTGAGCCACCGCATTGCGCAAACGATAGGCGTCGGCCAGTGCGGTCTCGGGATGCCGCTGCAAAAAATCCGGATATGGGCGAGATAGTCTGCCAGCCGCAGCGCATTCCGATTCAATGGGACACCCTCTGCGAAGTTCGCCTGTGAAGAGGCTTACACCGGCTTCGCTTCGGTGAGCACCTGGTCCCGGAACTTGGGCGGCAAGGCATTCGGCGTCAAAACGTCCACAAGCACGCCAAGCAGGCGCTCCAAAGCATTGCTAATGGCGTTCAGATCGAACAGTGAGGTTTCAGGCAGGGGATCGACCAGTAAATCAAGGTCACTGCCTTCCGTATCGTCGCCGCGCAAAACCGAGCCAAACACACGCGGATTTCTTGCATGGCGCGCCTCCACGATGCTGCGAATGGCAACACGGTGCGCGTATAAAGCCTCAGAAGGTTTCATCCGGCCGACTCCATGAAAGTTTGCGAACCATCATAACGCGGGTCTCAAAATTTTCGAGATCGCGTTATTTCAACATTTACTGCTTCTATTTTCCCTCTTTTCCGCCCATCTTTCCTGCAAATTCCCGCTCTGCTATGGTGTCAACCAAGGCAGCGACGACTGCCTATTTCACACACCGGAGACCCCGCAAGATGATCAACAGCTACCTGCCCGCATGGCCCTTGCATCCTGACGGGGTGTTCTGGGTGGGTGCCGCGCTGGTGTTGGCCACGCTCACGGGGGAATCGGTGTTTCGCTTTCTCAAGTGGCCGCGGCTGGTGGGCTATGCCGCGGCCGGCATGATTCTGGCCGCAGGCGGGGCGGGGCTCAATGTGTATGAGCTGCAGAACAGCGCCCGCGCCATTGTCGATACGGCCCTAGCCGTGCTGCTCTTCGAGATCGGCCACCGGGTGAATCTGCGCTGGCTGCGCGCCAATCCGGCGCTGCTGGGCATGAGCCTGCTCGAATCGGCGTTGGGCTTTGGCGCGGTGTGGATCACTCTGGTCTTCCTGGGCTTCACCGCGTTGCAGTCGGCCATCGTGGCTGGGCTGCTCATGGCCACCTCGCCCGCAGTAGTGCTGCGCATCAGCAGCGAGTTTCGCACCAACGGGCAGGTGACCGAGCGCCTGCTGCTGCTCTCGGCCCTCAACACCTTTTACGCCCTGCTGGTCTGCAGCCTGCTGCTGGGCATGATGGACGCCGACGGCCCGCAGGGCGCGGCCGCCTCGGCGCTGCATCTGCTGTACCTGCTCGGCGGCTCGGTGCTGGCGGCGGCGCTGCTGGCCTGGGCGGTGAACTGGGTGGAGCGGCATTTCGACTTCCGCGACGAGGGCGGGGCGCTGATGCTCGTCGGCCTCATTGTGCTCACCCTCTCGGTCACCCGCATGCTCAACTGGTCGGCTCTGCTCACGCCTCTGCTGGCCGGCGCGCTGCTGCGCTGGCGCAGCCCCAGGCCCCGGCTGTGGCCGCGCCATTTCGGCACGGCGGGCGGTGTGCTCATGGTGCTGCTCTTCCTCATTCTGGGCCTGAGCCTCAACGCCCGCATTCTGCTGGCGGGCGGGCTGGCGGCGGCGTTGGTCATCGTCGTGCGGCTGGTGGCCAAGCTCGCCGGGGCGCTGGCGTTCGGCCGCGTCAGCGGCGCGAGCTGGCGGCAGTCTGTCGCGCTGGGCCTATCGCTCAACCCGGCCGCGGGCGTGAGCTTCGTGCTCGCGTTGAGTTTTCTCGGCAGCTCGGCCGGGGCGGCGCTGCACCCCATGCTGGCCGTCGCGTTCAGCGCTATCGCCCTGCTCGAACTGCTCGCCCCGCTGCTCACCCGCTGGGCGCTGGGCTATAGCGGCGACATCGCCCCAGGCCCTGTCAGCCGCACCACGGGAGGAAACGCATGAGTCTGGGGCCATTCACCAAATCAGGCGCCTTGAGCATCGGCATCGAGCTGGAGCTGCAGATCGTCAACCGGCACAACTACGACCTCATGCCCTGCGCCCCCGACCTGCTGCGGCTGCTGCAAGGCCACAAGCTGCCCGGGGTGGTCACGCCGGAAATGACCGAGAGCATGATCGAGCTCGCCACCGGCATCTGCACCGGTTATGACGACGCCCTCGCCCAGCTCACCGAGATTCAGGGCGCACTGGTGGAAGCCGCCAACAAGCTCGACGTGGGCCTGGCCGGCGGCGGCACTCACCCCTTCCAGCACTGGGCGCAGCAGCGCATTTTCGACAAGCCGCGCTTTCTCCAGCTCTCCGAGCTGTACGGCTACCTGAGCAAGCAGTTCACCGTGTTCGGCCAGCATGTGCACCTGGGCTGCCCCGACGCCGACACCGCGCTCTACACCCTGCACTGCATCTCCCGCTTCATTCCGCACTTCATCGCCCTTTCCGCCTCGTCGCCGTATGTGCAGGGCGAAGACACCGGCTTTCACTCCGCGCGGCTGAACTCGGTGTTCGCCTTCCCGCTCTCGGGCCGCGCGCCCTTTGCCCTGACGTGGGAAGACTTCGAGCGCTACTTCGACAAAATGACCGCCACCGGCGTGGTCAAGAGCATGAAAGACTTCTATTGGGACATCCGCCCCAAGCCCGAGTACGGCACCATTGAAGTGCGCGTGATGGACACCCCGCTCACCATCACCAAGGCCGCGCGCATCGCCGCCTACATCCAGACCCTGGGCGCCTACATTCAGCGCGAGCGGCCCTTCCAGCCGCAGGAAGACGACTTCCTCGTCTACACCTTCAACCGCTTTCAGGCCTGCCGCTTCGGTTTCGACGGCACCTTCGTCGACCCCGCCACCCGCGAACACCGCACCCTGCGCGAAGACCTCATCCGCACCCTCGTCAAACTGGAAGGCCACGCCGCAGACTGCAAATCCGACGTCGCCCTGCGCGAGTTACTGACCGACGTCAGCGCCCGCGGCAACGATGCCGAGTGGATACGCGAGGTGTTCTCACGCGAGCATCACCTGCCTGAAGTGGTTCGGCAGCAGGCGGGGCGGTGGATGACGGCGAGCCCGTACAAAGCCTGAGCCAGCTGGCTGGCAAGCGCGGTGACGTTCAGATCAGCGATTGGTAAAGCGCAAGGGTCTGATTGACCATGGCCTCCACGCTGAAGCTCTGCAACACACGGGCCCTGCCCGCCTCGCCCAGCCGATGCGCCAGAGCTGGATCGGCAAGAACCCGGTTCAGCGCCCCAGCCAGGGCCGTAGCATTACCAGGCGGCACCGTCAGTGCGCACACGCCCTCTGGCGCCAAGGCGTTGACCCCGTTGTGCAACCAGGTGTTGACCACCGGCTTGCCACAAACCATCGCCTCCGCCTGCACGATGCCAAAGGCCTCCGCCGTGGCAACTGAAGACAGGCAATACACATCACAGGCATGAAAGTAGGCGGGCAGATCCACCTCGGAAATCTCTCCGGCGAAGTGCACCTGGGCGCCCGTGCTACGGGCAAGTTCGCGCAACTCGGCGCTCATCGGCCCACTGCCGCCCAGCAGCAAGACGGCAGGTACCGCCGCCATGGCCCGGATCAACACATCAAAACCCTTGTAATACACATGCCGCCCGAGGGCGAAAACCAGAGGCTTGTGACCGTGCTGGGCACGCAGCGCCTCGGCCTTGCGCTGCACGGCCTCGGTCAGCGCGAGAAGCCGGGTATCGATACCGTAAGGAATGACGTGGCGCTTCTCAAAGGGAACGAAGCGGTCCATCTGCGTCGAGTTCAGGTGCGCCTGCGTCGCCCCCACCACGGCGTCTAGCCGCTTGAGCAGGTGCGGTGCAAGCTGCTGGTACAGCGGCCCCAGAACCCGCTGGCGCACGATGTCGCTGTGCCAGCTCACCACATGCGCGGGCTCCCCCGGCACCAGACTCGCCACCACATGCGCGAAAGGGTCGGGCCAATGCTGGTGCACCACGTCAAAGCGCCTCACCTGCGCCAATTGCCGGGCACACCCAATCATCGCCGGGGCAATGGCCTGACTGCCCAAGTGCCCCCAAACGCCCACTGGCTCCACCCGCACGCCATCAACCAGCCGCGAACTGGCGCGGCCCGTAGTGTCGTAAACCAGCACCGAAACATCCACCCCCGCCGCCGCAAGCCCGCGCGTGAGCGTCTCCACATGGCGCTCCATGCCCCCCGGCCGCTCGAAGGCGTATTTGGCGATATGCAGAACGCGCATCAAAGACTCAACTCAATAGGGCATCAGGCGAGGCTGCGGTAGACCGCCAAAGTTTGCTGCGCGCACTTCTCCCAACTGAACGTTTTGGCACGTTCCAAGCCGCGCTCTGCGTGCTGTCTCGCCAACTGGGCGTCGTCGAGCAAGCGATACAAACCCTCGCGGATGGCCTCGGTGGAAAGAGGATCGACCTCCAATGCCGAGCCCGCCGACACCTCGGGAAGCGAGGTGACGTTCGAGGTCAACACAGGCGTTCCGCTGGCAAACCCTTCCAACACCGGCAGACCAAACCCTTCATAGAGCGACGGGTAGGCAAAAACGGCTGCGGCTGAATACAGATCGACCACTTGCGAGCGCGGCAGGTAGCCCGTGCGCACAACTTCGCCTTTGGCTTCTAGCTCCCTCACCCGTGAAAGCAGGGTCGAATCGCGCCAGCCGCCGCCGCCCACAAGGACCAGCGGGCAGGCGCGGCGCGTGGCCGCAGGCAAGGCGGCATAAGCGGCCACCAGACGCTCCACGTTTTTGCGGGGTTCCAGAGTGGCGACGGAGAGCACAAAGCCACGGTACCGAAGACCGAAGGCCTTCAAGGTCTCTGCGACCTCGTCCGATGCTCTCACGCGAAAGTCTGCGTCCGCGCCGAGGTGGGTGACAAACAGCTTGCTTGCCGGAATGCCATACACCTCTGCAAGCTCACTCGCGACAAAGTGCGAATCGGTGACCACCCGATCGGCCCGCGCGAGCGCCGAGGCCAAATGCTTGTCGAGGAACGCCACCCGCTCAGCAGGATGAAACTGCGGATAACGCACATGCGAGAGGTCGTGCGCCGTGATGACCAAGGGGCCGGCATATCGCACCGGGATGTAGTTCGGCTCGTGATAGACAAACCCTTCGCTGGCCAAGACGCCAATACGGCGACCATCCTGCCATTCGCGCAACGCCTGCCTTGCCGCGTAGGCCCCTGGAACACTCCGCATCGCTACCTTCAGCGCTGCGAGTCTGCCCCGTGGGCTCAAGGCCGGGGAGGCATGGGGAGACCGATCTTCATTCACATAGGCGTGAAGCGCCTCACCTCGATAAATGCGCCCCCCCAGGAAACCCGCCACGGCATCCAGTTCTCCCGTGGCCGTCAGCGCCTCAATGAGATGTTGCGTGTAAAGGCCAATCCCGGTGCGCGGCGGCAACAGCGACTGCACATTGAACAGAACTTTCAAGCCACAGCTCCAAGGGACGTATCACCCTGCAGCATCCACGCCAGAGTGTCTTCCAGGGCATGGCGAGGAGCAAACCCGAGGGCTTCTGTGAGCTTGTGGTGCGAACCACGAAGCACGGGAATCTCGTTCGGCCGCACGAAGGCCGGGTTGACTTCCACGGCCATGGTGTGACCCGTCTTGCGGGTCATGATGTCCAGCACGGTGCGCAAGGCCACCGCCTTGCCCGAACAGACGTTGAAAACCTCCGACTGCACATCCGACTCCAACAGCCCCATGTAAGCCGCAGCCACATCGCGCACGTCCGAGAAGTCTCGGCTGACGTCCAGATTGCCCAGCTCGATCTTGGCCGCGCGGCGCTTGAAATGACTCACGATCTTGGGAATGAGAAACTTCTCGTCCTGCCCTATCCCGGTGTAGTTGAACGGCCGCGTCATCACGATGGGCAATCGGTCAAACCAGGTGCGCACCATGTATTCCATCGCGAGCTTGCTGCAGGCGTAGTGGTTGACCGGCGCGGGGCAGACCGATTCATCGATGACCTCGACACCCGGCGTGCCGTAGATATTGGCCGAGCTGGCTATCAGCACCTTGCGAGGCAACTCGGGCAACGCCGCCAGGGCTTCGAGCAAATTCAACGTGCCGAACAAGTTAACGTCGTAAAACGCACGCGCATCCGCATGCCCCACAAAAGCCAGCGCAGCCAAATGCACCACATGCGTGGGCCGCACCTGCGCCACGGCCTCATGCACGGCCTGGGCATCGGTGAGCTCGCAGGCGATTTCTTCAGGGCACTGTGGTGAGCCTTGTACCAGACCCACCACCCTTGCACCGCTTGCGCGCAGTGCAGCAGCAAGGTAATGCCCTGTGAAGCCGCGCAGGCCGGTGATGAGAACGGTGTGCTGCTTGATGGTCATGGGCGCAATTGGGCCAAGAGCGGATGCGGAACGTCCGCATAAGGGTTGACGACCGTGACACCGCGCCATGTGAAGCCTTGTTGTAAATCTTCACTCAGCAAAACGCGACAGTGGTGGTCTGCGGCGACCGTGAGGATGAGCGCATCCCAAATCTGCAGGCCATGGTCTGCACACAAATCCATGGCGGCGATGAAAGCCGTGCCGGTGGAGTCTGCCACCTGAAAGGCATCGGCCCAGGCCAGCACGGCATCCCGCGCAAGCTCGGCAGGGCGTAACGCTTTACCTCGCAGCACGCGAAACAATTCGCCCAGGCATTGCGCCGGAATGAGCACATCGCCCAGCGCCAAGTGCTCGATCAGTGCAAGGCTGGCATCGCGCTTTGCTGCGCTGCCCACACCTTCCGCGTAGGCAAGCACGTTCGTGTCTAGCGCAACGCGCAGATCAACGGTCATACAGCTCTTCGCGCGTCCAGGGAGGCAGATTTTGCGGCAGTTGTTTTTGCAGGCGCTGCAAGAGTGCACGTCTCGCCACTAAATGACCCTGCCCTGCCGAAACGGCACGCATGGTGGCGACGGATTTGCCGCGAGACAGAATGACAACCTGCTCGCCCTGGCTCACATCACGCAGGAGTGCGGAAAAATGCCGATTGGCCTCGCCAGCGGAAATGGTTTTCATGTGCGCCCCAATGAGTAGTGTTGAGCACTAATTGTAGTCGTACACATCCATTGCGATCGTTCAAAAAGACGCCCCTGCCGCATTCCTGCGCAAGTCCGCCTCCACCATCATGGCGCACAGTTGCTCAAGCGTGGTGGTCGGCTCCCAACCGAGTTTGGCCTTGGCCTTGGCCGGATTGCCAATGAGCAAGTCAACCTCGGCTGGCCGGTAAAACTTCGGATTGATGGAGACGATGGTCTTGCCCGTGGCGGTATCGATGCCCCGCTCTTGCTCATTTTTCCCCTGCCATTCGAGCGCGATGCCAGCGCCTTTGGCGGCCATGGACACGAAGTCGCGCACCGTCTCGGTACGGTTGGTGGCAAGCACGAAGGTGTCGGGCTCGTCGGCCTGCAGCATGCGCCACATGCCCTCCACGTAGTCTTTGGCGAAGCCCCAGTCGCGCTTGGCGTCGAGGTTGCCGAGTTCCAGCACGTCCAGTTTGCCGAGCTTGATCTTGGCCATGCTGTCGGTGATTTTGCGGGTCACGAACTCGCGGCCACGCAGCGGGCTTTCGTGGTTGAACAAGATGCCGCTGCTGCCGAAGATGCCGTAGCTCTCGCGGTAATTCACCGTCATCCAATGGGCATACAGCTTGGCCACGCCATACGGGCTGCGGGGATAGAAGGGCGTGTCTTCCACCTGCGGAATGGCCTGTACCTTGCCGAACATCTCCGAGGTGCTGGCTTGGTAGAAGCGGATCTTCGGGTTGACGATGCGGATGGCCTCCAGCAGGTTCAGCGGCCCAATACCGGTGATCTGCGCCGTGGTGTGCGGCTGGTCGAAGCTGACGCCGACGAAGCTCTGAGCCGCGAGGTTGTAGACCTCCGTGGCACCCGTGCTCTGCAGCAGACGAATGGACGACCCCAGGTCCGTCAGGTCGTATTCGACCAAATGCAGGTTCGAATGCTTGGCAATGCCCAACTCTTCAATGCGCCAGAAATTAACGGAGCTAGTACGGCGGTACGTGCCGTAGACCGTATAGCCCTTCGACAGGAGGAGCTCCGCAAGATAAGCACCATCTTGGCCGGAAATTCCTGTAATAATGCAATTTTTCATATCAAATTAGCCAAAAAAATCATTAACCGTGTCTGCAACATACGCGACATCGTCTTCACTGAGAAGGGGTGAACTCGGCAAATTTACGGCCTTCGCCGCCAGTTCGCACGCAACCGGATAATGTCCGCTTGAAAATTTAGAATACATGGGCATCATGTGCGCCGGATAAAATCCAGGTCGAGTCTCAACACCGCGAGACTTCAAAAATTCCCGCAAACCATCTCTTGACCCACCATCGTTTACAGAGATAGTGCACATCCAAAACGAATTTGTTGTACCACCTATCTCCCAGTGCAATTTTGCATATTTAGGATCGATTTGGCTTCTATATTGCTCTGCTATTCTTCTCTTCTTACTCAAAATATAATCAAAATTCTCCAATTGACCGACCCCAATTGCAGCGCAAATATTGGTCATTCGATAATTATATCCTACAACGTCGTGCCAATATTCCTTATCACCAGCCAAACCTTGGCCGCGCAGCTTTCGCGCAGTGGTCAAGTACTCAGCGTGCACGCCAATGAGTGCCCCACCCTCACCAGTCGTAATTGTCTTATTACCAAAAAAACTTAATGTGCCAATATGACCAAACGTCCCAACCGATTTTTCACCAATCTTTGAACCGATAGCCTCCGCGCAATCCTCGACGACAAAAATATTATTGCACTCAGCTATTGCCATCAGTTGAAGCATGTCCGATGGCTGCCCATATAAATGAACTGCCATAATCGCTCGCGTTCTTGGAGTTATCGCACGCTCAACAGCACTCGGATCGATCTGCCACGAATTTTTTAACGAATCTACAAACACCGGAGTGGCACCAACATATGCAATTGCATTAACACTCGCAATATACGTAAACGTAGGCACTATAACCTCATCACCAGGGCCGATCCCAAGTGAGAGCAGCGCCAAATGTAGCGCTACGGTACCGTTGCAGACCGCAACTGAATCGACAGAGCCAGTGACCTGCCCCAGCATGCCCTCAAACTGACCGATGAATCGCCCTCGCGAAGAAATCCAGTTTGAATCAAGACATTCCTTTACGTATGCCTTTTCTGCCGCCCCGAGCATTGGCTCATATACCGGAATATTTTTCATTTCTCAATTTCCCTCAATGACATTCAAATAACTGCGCGCCATATCCGAGAAGGTGTACCCCTTGTGGACCTCTACAAGGACATGTTGCGCACGTACAAATTCGTCCCTTTCGGCCAAAACCACACGAATCATCTTCACGAGTTTATTTAAATCATACGGGTCAAAGAGCCACCCCGAAAATAAGGTCTCTGAAATTGAATATCTCAAAAACATTTCGCGGACAACTGGTATATCCGAAACAATTACGGGCGCGCCAAGAGCGACGGCGCGGGACACATTAAATATATCACCCCCCTCAGCCAAACTTGGGTGAACAACCGCAGCAGCGTTCGCGATCAGGAAATTCAGCATCGCGATGGGGACTGTTGGCAAGAACAAAATTTCACGATCGAGCCGTCTCTCCTGGATATATTCGAGAACTTCAGCCGAAATACTATGCGATGTACAAATAAGCTTTACTTGAACTTGCTCAACTCTCAATAATCTTTCAACTGCCTTAACCAGCGCAATCGTATTTTTATGAGGTCGATCTACCGAAGGGTAAATCAAATACTTTCCCTCGCCCCTCACGAGCATTTCGACTAATTCGATGTTCTTAACAGGAGGAACGCGAGCCCGTACAATCTGAAAAGCTTCTGATCTCGATGAAGTCCGCCCCATTTCATCTACAAAGAACCCTTGAGGAATGACGCTAATTTTCTCTGCAGAAACCGTCGGAAAAAATCGTCGCAGTTGCCGATCTCGGGTGTAATTCGAATAACAAATAACATGATCTGCATTGTTAATCGCTTTGGCGATAGAAATATGCAAATTCCCCCCCAAAACCCCTTGTGGATATCGACTCGGAAAAGCGGCCGTAACCAAATCCGGGAAAACAACGACCTTCCGCACTCTTCGAATAGATTCTGCAAGATATCCCTCAAACGCATTTATAAACAATATGCATTTAACTGATGCATCTGAATCAATAATTCGCCCCAATCGCCGCGACTCCAATCGATATGACGCTTCTAAAAATTTAAGTTTCTCGTTTTGAATGGTTGCGTCAATGCTCGATTTAAAATTCGCAAAAATCCGCAGGAAACGCATAATCCGCAGCCTTTGCGCGATAGCCCGCCGCTTCCTCCAAATCGCACGCCACGCTACAAGCGCACCTAACGCGAAAATCAAAGGAACCATCAACAATCCGAGTGGGACTAAAAGAACAGTCAACAACATTTTAGGAATTAAAGTTATTGGCGAAAAGTCCAACAACCGTGCAAATAGATCAATTAAACGATCACGCACGGCCTTCATCCTCCCTCCCGTCGATGCTCTGATCTTAGATTTCTTCATGGCTACGCCCCCCCATCGGGCATGCCTCAAAATCCAGCTTCCGGCCATTTCCGCTTTAATTTCAACTCTACCTAAATCAATTCCATTTGTTGTGAGCACCTTAATAAGGCCATCATAATGCCGGCGCGTGGTAAATACCCTAACTACCTCACCAATACCTGCTGCACCAATCACCAAATCAGCAAACAGTACGTTCAAACCCTCACTCGCCGAAGTTTCCGAGCTGCGCTGGTAAAATATAATATCCATAAATTGGTTATCAATTAGAGGCGATTGGAATGAAGGCCAATCTTAATCGTATCCCAAAATTCTGGCGCCGCCTGAATATATGTTTCTCTATCAAGAACCTCCTTACTTGGCATTCTTTCTCTTAGAGCATCTTGATTATTAATCATATATTTAATTTTTTCTGGCAAATTCGATCCATTTAAATCAAAAAATTCCATTCCTAACTGGAATTTCTCATCAATTTCCCGCATAGCCGCATAACCTGCTGATAAAGTTGGAGTTCCTAGCCTTGCAGCCTCTATCGCCGTATAGGTTCCATTATCAAACCGCGTGCTATGCAGGAGGAATGTTGATCGAGCGATCGTTGCTAAAAATGTCGCGTCGTCTAAATACCCTGTGAAATTCAGTGCCTTCCTTAAAAGCGGCGAGTTCTTAATTTTCTTCGCTACAGATTTAATATATGGGTGCGCATCAGCCCCGGAGAAATCCGGCGAAAATTGAAAAACTGAACCAATTACGTCGACATATATAGGTTCGGCGCATTCACTAAGAACTAAATCGATCGAATCCAATATTTCAAGATGATTTTCATGCTGCGAGTAGGTGGTCGCCCAAGATATTCTATTTCGGCTGCACACCTCTTTCGACAATGAATAACCAACATCCAGCATCGGATCGAAATCCAATGGCGCTCGCAATACTTTTTCAGAACGAGCACCTATGAAGTTAATTATATCTGATCTAGTTTGATTCGATGTTGCAATTATAAAATTCGCGCGCAATGAAATTCCAGCGCGCAGATCCATTAGGCGCCATCCATTTTCGTCAAATATATCAGGATAATACCGACATACATAGTCGTATACGACCACTGAATATGGCTTTTTAATTCTGGCCGAATATGGTATGTTGTCGGAGGCAATCAAATAAAAATCGGCCTCCTCAAAATTACTCATTCCGTCATTAAAGACAACTACATCCCGATTTGTTTCATCAATATTTTTTGAGCATTCTTCTTGAAATTCATCATAGACTTTAAAGAGATCGCTCGGCATAATTTGAAGCGTGAACTCCCTTGCATTTATGCCATAATTTCCTAACGACTCAATTGAGCCCTTTCTAAATTTTGTACCTTTCGGATATCCAAAGCTCACCCTCACCTCGTCTCCACGCTTCTTCGAGCCGATCACTAGCATTTTTGCCATGTTGACGGCACTTTTGAGCACTCCCCCTTCATAGGGCGCAGGCAATATTACGGCTATGTGTAAATTCATGATTTTTTATTGATTTCACGAGCTGCTGCACCTACAACGACCTGTGAATTTGGTATATTTCTCACCACAGCGGTACCCGCCCCAACAATGACTTTGCGGCCGATCCGAACGCCTGGTTTAATTGAAGACCCGACGCCAATTAACGCTTTTTCTCCTACATAAACTTGACCGGCTAAGGCGCAACCAGGAGCGACATGTGCACCGCTACGTATTTCGTTGTCGTGCTCTACGATTGCACCGGAATTTATGATCACAAAGCTACCAATCTTTGCATGAGTACCAACACTTGCATTCTGCAAGATAACGGCCCCGCGCGATATCGACGCAGATCTTGAAATATAGGCCCTTGGGTGTATTATTGCTGGGAATTCACACCCACCCTTCGAGAGAGTGCGCGCAATCTGTATTCTTTTTGTATTATCCCCCAAAGCAACGACAATATTCTGTATCCCGATATTTTTTATTACCTCCATCTCGCTTGCTCCCGAATAGACAGGCAAGTCATACAAGCTTAATTGGGAACCCAGATGTCGCGTCCCGTGTGATCATGTACCCATTCGAAGCTGGCCGCTGTACAGAGCAAGGGACGTGATGCGCGGCGTGGTGGAGTCCTTCAAAGGGGAGCAA